>QHZK01000234.1 GCA_003224635.1 Acidobacteriota bacterium
CAAAGCGACGATAACCGTCGTACGCTTCAGCTTGTGAAGGAGGCGCTGGAGCGCCTCAAGAACGGCTCCTACGGGCTCTGCGCGTCCTGCCAGGAGGAAGTCCAGGGCAGGCGCCTGGAGGCCGTCCCTTGGGCTCGCCACTGCATCGAGTGCCAGGAAAAGGACGAACAAGGACTTCTTTGACCAAGCGAAGCCAGCGTGGCTCTCCGGTTCATTTCCCGCTCGGGAACCCGCCTTCGATCCGTTTCCCACTCCGTTCTTAGAGAACTGGCGGACAGCCTTTTCGCGGTGGCGTTTCCCACCTCGTGCCTGCTGTGCCAGCGCGAGCTCACGGAGACGAACTGGTCTGGCGTGTGCCCGGATTGCTGGGAGAGCCTGAGGCCGTGGGCCGGAGCCGCGTGCTCGCGCTGCGGTTTGCCGATTGCGTCCGACCAGGTTACCCAATCCGGCGGCGAAGAATCCGGCGCTGCCGGGTCGGACGTGTTGTGCGGTCAGTGCAGGACCGGCGAATACGAGTTCGACCTCGCGCGCAGCTACGGTGTTTACGCCGGCGCTCTGCGCGCCGCCATCCTGCAATTGAAATTTCACCGCCGCGAACGCCTGGGGAGAAGGCTCGGCGAGGCCCTGTCGCAGGCCTGGATCGTGATCGGAAACAACATCGAGCCCCGAGGGCACGAGCCGCCGCTCCTGGTGCCGGTGCCGCTTCACCCCTCGCGCGAGCGGGAGCGAGGCTTCAATCAGGCTGAACTGCTGGCCCAAGGCCTCGCCCGCAGCCTAAATCGCGGGCGGCGCGGAAGGGCAAGCGGCGCAGTTTGGGAACGCCGGGTGCGCGTCGAGGCGAGCAGCGTTCTTCGCGCCCGGCCGACGTTGCCTCAAGCCGGGCTGAGCCTTTCGGGCCGGCAAGAGAACGTCCGCGGAGTCTTCGAGGTCCGGCGTCCCGAACGCCTGCGGGACCGCGTCGTGGTGCTGGTGGACGACGTTATGACGACCGGCTGGACTGCTTCGGCCTGCGCGGGAGCCCTCAAGCGCGCGGGCGCGCAGCAGGTGGTGGTATTGACCGTGGCTCGCGCCACGCCGCAATTCCCGGACGCCGCGCCGTCTCCGCACCATGAACCTTTTGGGGAACCTGTTGACGATTCCAGTCGCGAGCGGCAATAATACAGATTGATGGACGCTGGATACTCCTATGCCGGAGGCTAATCAACGACTGATGCAGACGCCGGTGCTCGTGCTGAACGCCTCGTACGAGCCCATCAACATCACTCCGGTCCGGCGCGCCGTGGTGCTGGTCATCAAAGGCGTCGCCACCACCGAAGAGGAAGACGGGGCCTACATCCACTCCGCCCGCCTGGCCTTTCGCATCCCTTCCGTGATCCGCCTGCGGGAGTTCCGCCGCATTCCGTTCCAGACGCGGGCGCTCTCGCGCAAGAACATCATCATGCGCGACCGCTCCACCTGCCAGTTCTGCGGGCGCGTGCTGCCGGCCGCCGAGCTGACCCTTGACCACGTGGTCCCGCGCTCGCGCGGAGGCCGCACCGACTGGGACAACCTGGTGGCCTGCTGCCATCCCTGCAACAACCGCAAGGGTGATCGCCTCCCCGAAGAGGCGGGGCTGAAACTGCTGCGCCCGCCGCGCGCCTTCACCCTCCACACCAGCCGCCAGCTCATGCGCCTGATGGGAAGGTCGGACCAACGGTGGCGAAAGTACCTCTTTTATTGAGGGCCTGGGTTAAGTTAGACTGTACCTTCAACGGCAAACAGCGCGGCGCCGATCATCGATCGGAAAGCTGTCGCGCGAAAAGCTGGCGAGGTCCCAACAATATCTCGCGGAGAGGTGGCCGAGTGGCTGAAGGCGGCGGTTTGCTAAACCGTTTCACGGTCAAAAGCTGTGACCAGGGTTCGAATCCCTGCCTCTCCGCCAGCCTACGTCAGTAATCAATCTTCAATCAGCAACCTTAATCTTCAGTGGCTGGGCGCTACATCCGCTCGGGGACTTCGATTCCGAGCAAGTCCAGCGCGCGGCGCAGGGTTTCGCTCACAGTATAGACCAGGTGGAGAAGAAACCGCTGCCGGGCCGCATCCGGTTCGCTCAGGATGCGGTGATGGTGGTAAAAATTGTTGAAAGCCTGAGCGAGCCGGAAGGCGTATTTGGCGAGGACGGCAGGCTCTTGGCCCTCGATCGCCTGGTCCGCCGAGAGTTCCAGTTGGGCGGCGAGCCAGGTCATCTCCCACCAGGAGCGGCCGTCCTCCCCGCTGAAGAACGCTCTGAGCTCGTCGGGTGAAACCTGACTTGAAATCTGGTTCGAAATGTGACCGGGGGCGGAAACGCTCCAGTCCGGGTGCGCTTCCTGAAACTTGCGAAAAATGTTCGACGCGCGCACCACGCTGTACTGCAGGTAAGGTCCGGTTTCGCCTTCAAAGGCCAGCGCCTCCTTGAAATCGAAGGCGATGATGGAGCGGCGGGTGAATTTCAGCAGGAAGTAGCGCAGCGCGGCCACCGCAATCATGCGCGCGTAGGCATCCCGCTCCGCCGGGTCCTCGGTCATCTCGCGGGAGCTGACTTCCTGGGCGGCTTTGTTCACCAGTTGCTCGATGAGGTCGTCGGCCTTGACCCCCAGGCCCTTGCGTCCTGAGACCTCGATGTAGGTCCTCTGCCGCTCTTCGTCGCGCAGTTCCAAACCCATCTCCTCCGCGCAGCGCGGGGACAGGCCCACGACCTCATAGGCGAAGTGGTGCAGGTTCGAAGCCTGCTCGTCATAGCCCAGGGCATGGAGGGCCGCGCGGACTACGTTCTGAAGGTACGCTTGCCGCGTGTCGATGACCGCGTAAGCGACCGAGGCCCGTCCGAAAGGGGGGGGCTCGGGACCCGGGACTCGGGACTCGGGATCAGATCCAGATTGTAATGTCGCAGTCCTGATCCCTGATTCGCTATTCCCGACTCCCTCGACCGTCGTGCGCCACGCCTGATGACCGTCCGGATAAGTGTGGAGAGGCTCGTAGCCGAAGTCCTTGCCCAGCAGGCCGAACTTCCACAAGTGATAAGCGATGTCCTTGCCCACGTACGTGACCGTGCCGTTCGAGCGCACGATGATCTTGACGTCCTCGCCTTCGTCCTCGAGCTCGTCGGGAGGGCCCGCGTACCCAAGCCCTCCAACCTCCGAAGGGACCGCTGCAGAAGGGTGCGGCGCTTCGCGTTCCGCGCTTGGCTCGGGCGGTGCGGAACGCTCCCCTGCGTCTTCCAGGCTCATCACCCAGCAGCCGCGGTTCTTTCCTGACTCCTCGTACCGGATCGCGCCGGTTTCCTTCATCAGTGCGAAGGCGGATTTCCAGAAGTCGAGCCGCAGGATTTCGCTTTCCTGGACCAGCAGGTCGTACCGCACGTTGACGCGCCACATCGTCTCGAGGTGCTTGCGGACAATGGCGGTCGAGACCAGGCCAGCGATGGCGGCCAACTCCCCGTGGCCTTCCTCGATGGCCTTCAGGGCCTCGCCGCGAAGCGCGAGCGCCTCCTTGTCGGACTCATAGAGCTGAAAGACGCGCGCGTACAGGTCCCAGCAGTAGTAGTCGAAACGGACCGCCGGGTCCACGATCAGCCTTCGCATCTCTTCCACGCCTTTCCTCTCCACGTGAACGAAGCCAACCACCACGTCCGCCACCTGCACGCCCGTGTTGTCAATGTAGTTCTGGACTTCCACGTGGCGTCCCCTGAAGCGCAGCAGGCGGACAAAAGTGTCACCCAGGACGGCGTTGCGCAGATGCCCGATGTGCGCGGCTTTGTTGGGATTGATGCTGGTGTGCTCGACGAGGACCTTGACTCCGGCTTGCGACTCCCGACTCCCGGCTCCCGACTCCCGTTCCAAGCCGGTTCGCAAGCGGAACAGGTTTACGGCAAGTGAAGCGCGGTCAAGGTGAAAATTGATGTAGCCCGCTCCCGCAATGCTCACGCGCTCGACGCCCTCGATGGGCAGCAGTCGAGCCGCAAGCTGTTCGGCAATCTTGCGGGGGGGCTGACGGAGTTGTTTGGCCAGCTCGAAACAGGAGGTGATCGAGAGCTCTCCCATTTCGACGGAAGGAGGATAGCCCAGGGCAGGCACACGCGTGTCAACGCCAAAGACCTGGCGAACGACCTCGACAAACCTGTCGCGAATTTTCTGGTGGAGTTCCAGGTACAAGCGGCATCCTCCCAGGGCAGCTCGCCTTATACTTGCCAGCCGATTATAGCAGAGCGAAATCCCGCGACCGCCACGGGACGACAACCGGCAGCGGCCCACGCTTTCACTGGTTGTTTCTTCCTTTGGTTCGGCGGGCTTCCCTAATGAAATGCCGCAGAGCGCCAAGTATAATCAGTGAGACCAGTCGAGGGTTGAGGGGCCGACAGGGCGAGAGTTCGCTCGGTTGTCATTCTGACTCCTGACTTCTGACTCCTGACTTCTATGTTCCTGAGGCCACGAGAGCCGTTCAGCTTTACGCGGACCCTCCGCTTTATTCTGAGCCCGCCCGCGCTCCTGAACGGGCGGCAGTTCGCGCCGCTGCTCGATTATTTCGAAGACGGCGAGTATCGTCGCGTGGCCGATATCGACGGCCAGCCCGTGCTTTACGGCGTGTCCGAGCGTCAGACATCCCCGGTCACGCTGCGGGTCCGAATCCTTGCCGGACCCATCGATTCGCGCACGCGGAGCGCGGTCCGGTCGCTGGTCGAACGACAATTCTCCACCCACCTGGACCTGGGCCCGTTTGCCCGGCTGGCCGAGCCGGACCGCGTGCTGGCCAAACTCTTGGCGCACTTTCGCGGCATGCGGATCCCTCAGGCCACGAACGTTTACGAAACGCTGGTCTCAGCCATTCTCGAGCAGCAGGTCAACCTGACCTTCGCCCACCAGGTGAAGAAGGCGCTGATCGAGACTTACGGGAAGAGCGTCGAGTACGAAGGCCGCCGCTACAACGCTTTCCCTGAGCCTGCGGCGCTGGCCATTGCCACGCCGCGAGAACTCCGGCGCCTCCAGATCTCAGGCCCCAAGGCGAGATACATTATCGGCATCTCGCGCGCGACGTTGGACGGCGCGCTCGACCTCGAAGGGTTGCGCGCGGTCGAGCCTGCCGTGGCGCGAGCCAAGCTGCTCGAGCACAAAGGCGTGGGACCCTGGACGGCGCACTACGTGGGCTTGCGCGCGCTCGGGCACCTCGATTGCCTGCCTGCCGCCGACGTGGGTTTGCAAAAGGCCGTTCAAATGTTTTACGGGCTCCGCCAGCAGCCGCCCGTCAAGAAGGTTGAGGCGCTGGGGCGTAAGTGGTCGGGTTGGCGAAGCTACGCCACGTTCTACCTCTGGCTCACTTACTGGGAAGAACCCGCCTGGAGGGACAGCGTGCTGCGAGAATTAAAGGCTGAGCGAAGGGCCTAGCAGCCCCCTGCAGCGGCGCTGTCACCGCCGAGTCGACCGCCGCTACAAAACAGGAGAGGAACAAGATGAGTGCAGCAGGTCCGGAGTTTCGAAAGCAATTCCTGATCGAGGCGCGGCATTCCCTCGAGAAGCACTACCTGCCGCGGATCACGCGTTGCCTCAAGCTGCTGTCCGAGGAAGACCTCTGGTGGAAGTCGCATTCCACGTCGAACAGCGTAGGGAACCTGGTGCTCCACCTTTCGGGGAACGTGCGGCAGTGGATCATCTCCGGCCTGGGCGGCGCGCCGGACGTCCGCGAGCGCGACAAGGAATTTCGAGAACTCGGACCCATCCCGCGCCGCGTTCTGGCGGCCAGGCTCGAAAAGACGGTGGCGGAGGCGGGCCGCGTCCTCGGCAGGCTGACGGCGCGCGATCTGGCGCGAGAGCGTGTCATCCAGGGGTTCCGGGTGACCGGATTCAAGGCCATCTTCCACGTCGCCGAACATTTCGCCTACCACGCCGGCCAGATTATCTTCGTGACGAAACTCCGGCGAGGCGAAGACATGGGCTTCACACGCTTGCCGGGAGAAAAACGCAAACCGACGCGCCTGCCGCCGATCTAGACTAGCCTAGTCAAGCAGTCGTTCATGTCGCTTTGCGACACTCGCCAAGCATGAAAATGTCATGCTGGAGCGCAGATAAGGCTCTGTACTACTAACCTGGAAAATGTTTGCGCCTTGCACAAATTTTGCTGCGCTTTTTGGTTGCGGCTCTGCCGCGCTGTGTCATTTCGATCGAATGCCTGGATGCTTCGCTTCGCTGACCATGACATTTCAGAGCAGGTTGCTGAAAGACTCGCCGCAAGCTGTCATTCCGAGGAAGCGCAGGCGGTCCCGAACGAAGCGAGGGAGGAACTCGCAGGTGTCACATTTTCAGAGCGAGATTCCTCGCTCCGCTTCGGAATGAGACGGCCCGAAGCAGGCCGCTTCCCCTTCACGTCTTCACCCTTCACCCTTTCCTAAATAAGCGCGTGGACCTGTTTGGCGAGCAGGACATAGGTTCCGGCGGGGACGGTGACGCCGTTGATCGTGGTCCCCTGCGCTTCAAAGAACAGCAGGCCTTTCACCACGAGCGGCGGTTGAGCGGTGAGCTCGTTCAAGCCGTTCACGTTGACGAACCCGGTCCGGCTGCTCGTGAACACCATGATGGGTGTACCCTGGAAAAGCGTGGCGCAGGGCGCAAGGTCGAACGCGCCCGTCTTGTCGTCCGATCCGGCCTGGACGAGCGAGGAGAAGCGGCCCTCGTGGCTTTGGAGTTTAAGGTAGACCGCGTCGGCCGCGTCAAGGGTGGGCTGCGGAGCCGACGCCTTGGTGATGACACCGTGCACGACGAGTTCCTGCCCCACGTTGATGGCCGTCGAGTCAAACGAGAGACCGGCGAAGTTGGTCGGGCGTGAAGAGAACTGGTAGACGGTCGGGGAAGAGACCTTGACCACCACGACGGAATCCAGATTGACGTCAAACTCGTCGTCCGGCTCTTCTTCGCGAACGTAAAGGTTGAACTGCGTCAGGTTGCCGCCTGAATCCCGAGTCACGGAGGTAACGTACCCGAGCAAGGCGATCTTGTGGTTCTCCACCACTTCCTGGTCTTCGACGTCCACCGAGTTCGCCACGAAATTCCCATTGGTGTCGACGAACCCGTCGACTTCGACAAAGCTGCCCGGCAGGAGTTGGTTGATGTCAACCGTCGATCCGGCTCCGGCGCCTGAGACTGCCGTCGTCGCGGCGCCCGACGTAGTCCTGTAGCCGGACCCCGGATTGATGATGCTGACGGCCGCGGCGCCGCCGCTGCTCACGGCCGTGATCCGGAGCGTAGCGCCGCTTCCTCCGCCGCCTGTCACCTTTACCATGTCGCCGACTTGGTAGCCGGTTCCGCCGGTGTTGACGGTCGCGGTTAAGATCGCGCCCGTCAGGTTGACAACCAGGGAGGGTCCGGTCCCGGAAAGGAGCTGCATGGCGAAGTCGCCCACGAAACTCGGATTGGCGCTGAACGTGTCCACCCGCTCGATGAAGCCCAGCACGTCGTCCATCTCGCCAAACCCCTGGCTCCCGGAAGGAGTGACGGGGACCATGGTCATGACCGGCGTGACGTTGCCGGTCACCTGACCCGCCGAGTCGAGGTCGATGGAATGGCGCAGGTCAAATTCGATCCGGAGCCCGATCACTTGCCCCTTGGTCACGGTGAGCACGGGCTGAATGTTAACGGTGGGCTTCGCGTTGCTGAACGCGACACTTACAGTCTTGACGGGGGAATCCTGGGTCGGATCATAGACGATCATTTGCGCAGGCCCAAAAGATATCATTGCCTGGTTGTACGTCCCTTCAGGAATGCTCGCGACGTTGAGGACGGTTGAAAACTCTTTCAACGCCGCAAGATTCACTTTGATGGATGCGCTCGCGCTGGAGAGAACGGTGGCCCCGCCTCCGTCCGGCCGCTTCAGGGTCAGGCCCGTGATCGGGACGCGAAAGGTAAGGACGTCGCACAGAGGCGCATCTCCGATAAAGCTGAACAAAGTTCCGCTGCCGAGCACGGGGAGCGGCGTCTTGGACGCGCCCCCGCAACTCGTGAAGGCTGCCACGGCCAGGCCCATCGTGAGGCCCAGAGCCAGCGCTCGCTTGATCATCCGTCTTCCCTCGATTCCGCCCCCTTCAGGAAGCATCGACATGTCATCTCCAAGCAGTGGCTCCGCGTAGTCTGGCCATCAAACCTCCAACCTAGAGCGTACGGAGTATCCCCGTGATCTCCGTGTTGAAGCTTTGGACGCGCGGAGGTCGCAGAGAATGTCCATGGGTCGCGGCCCAAGGTCACGCCAGGTTCGAAAGTGGTGACAAAGCGCCGCTCCTTCAGGTGTGTGCCTCTCCCTCAGATGGCAAAGCCGGGGTTCAGGTTATCCAGAATACCAGCCCCTAAGCGCTGCCGTAAAGCCGCCTCACCACCATCACCACCATCACCACCATCACCATCCCGGCATCACCGCCGGGCCGCTCAGAGAAGGGTTATGCTGACCTTCTAACCAGCCGCTGAGCTGTTTGGCGGTGGCCGACTGAAGGCCGTCCCCGGACAGTACGCAGTGGATACGTTCCGGCGGGTTTCCCGCTTCTGGGGCGCCGGAACGTGCCGTTCTCGCTTGGCCCCTTGGCGCGCCTGCCAGCCTTCCGACGCCGTTGCTCTCCGGGCAGCCATCCCGTAAGATCAAGTGCGTGTGCGAGCGACGCAGGCGCGTGCCTGACCGTCTGGCGGTCGAGATCGCTGTGCTTTATCTGGCTCTCGGGTCATGCGTGTCACTTGACGGCGCCGAGAATGAGGTCGAGCGGCAACTCGATCGTGTGGAGTGGCAACCGACCCAGGCGGCTCCGGGCGCTCGATACGTTGGCAGGGAAGTCTGCGCGCAGTGCCATCCCCGCGAAACGACCGCGCAGAAGTCCACCGCGATGGCGCACGCTCTGGCGCGGCCCGCCGAGTCGCTTGTGCTTCAAGCGCATCCGCGGCTTACCTTCAGCGACGGCCCTTATCGTTATACAATCGAGCAGAACGGGGACAGGGTCTCCTACGCGGTCACGAACGGCGCGGACACAATTTCCGTGCCCGTTTCCTGGGCGTTTGGATACGGCCTGGGCGAAGTCGGGCAGACCTACGCCTTTTCTTACAACGGGTCCTATTACGAAGGCCGAGTCAGTTTCTTCGGCGGCAATCAGGGCCTGGATATCACCCTGGGGCACTCAACAACGGCGCCCGCGTCCCTGAAGGACGCACTCGGACGCGCCGTGAAGCTTGAGGAGATCAAGGCTTGTTTCGGCTGTCACTCGACCGGGGCGGTAAGCGGCGGACGTTTGCAAGTTGACCAACTGGTCCCCGGAATCTCATGCGAAGGCTGCCATGGTCCGGGGGCCGAGCACGTGGGCGCTATGGAAGCCGGAAAATTGCCGGAGACCCATATTTTTAATCCCAGCAGGTTGGCACCCGGAGATCAAGTGAGGTTTTGCGGCGCCTGCCACCGGACTCGAGCGCACGTGGAAGCGATTCACGTCGAGGGAGTCCCAACCGTCCGCTTCCAGCCATACCGCCTGGCCGAAAGCCGTTGCTTCAATCCGCGCGACCGCCGCATAAGCTGCCTCGCCTGCCACAACCCCCATCAGAATGTGCAGCATGAACCCGCTGATTACGACGCCAAATGCCTTGCCTGCCACAGCGGCGGCAAGGAGCCGCTCGCGGCGGCTCAGCGCGCTGCGCCTGGCTGTCCGGTGGCCGTCTCGCGGTGTATCACCTGCCACATGCCCCGGTATAGGCTTGCCGGGTCGCACTTCAAGTTCACTGACCACAGGATTCGGGTTGTACGGCTTGGCGATATCTTCGATTGAAGGGGGTTGCAATAAATGGCAACCCATGGCGGCATGATCGTGAAGACAACGGGGAAGCGATTTCGAGGGACTGGCTGGAAGGGACGGAAGGGCCGAAACGGACGGAAGGCTTTGTTAGCGGCCAACGTCTGGCTTCTCGCGCTAGCTGTCGCACTAGCGGTTGCGCACTCTTTGTGGGGAGACGAGTCCCCGGAGATTGCGGAGGGAACGGGAGCGCTGTACCGGGGAGATTACGAGCAAGCCAGCGCGCTGGCCACGAAGTACCTGGAGGCTCACCCGGAAGACCCGGCGGCCCGGATTCTGCTGGCGCGGACCGAGATCGCGCGCGGCCAGTACGAGCCCGCCTACCAGGCCCTTCGCAAGGCTCTCG
>QHZK01000179.1 GCA_003224635.1 Acidobacteriota bacterium
TTTGAGCGCCGCCTCGAGGCCGGCCATGGCCAGGCGGTTGCGGACTTGGGGGTGGTCGAGCGTGAGGCCCTTGGCCTGCTCCTCGGGGGTAGGCTCGCGAGGGATGATATCGAGCAGGAGCGCCGGAATCGAGGCGTTGGCCAAATGGGCGGCGATGCGAGCTCCCATCGTGCCCGCTCCCAGCACCGCAACCTTTCTGATCTCCCGCAAGATAAGCCCTCAAGACGATGGAAGATGGATACCCTCCGCATTATGTGCGACGGGCCGAAGCCGGGTCAAGCGCAGCGGGGTGGGTGGGCTAGAGACTATCGCTAGCGCAGACGGTTCTGGGCTGGCGTCCGCGGATCGGGGCCTCCCGATGCTGACGCTCAGGGAGGTTTCACTGGGTTCTCGGGGTTCTCGAACGGCCCTTGCGAACCTCGTTCCGAACTGAGAGAATGTGAGGGACGAGTTTGTCCCCTGCCAGCAGAACGAGGAGTGGAGCTATGACCCTGCAGGAGATGGAACGCGGCTTCGAGTTGCACGAGCAACGCATGGCCCGTATCGAGCACGGCATGGAGTTGCACGAGGAGCGCATGGCTCGCATCGAGGAAAACCTGGGTCGCGTCCAGGACAACCTCCTTGTTCAGGGCGAGCTTCTGAACCGGATCGACCAGAGGGTCGAGCGGCTCGCCGCCGTGATGGCGGAACAAGGAGACTCACTCAACCAGCTCCGAGAAGTCGCGGAAAGACTCGCGCACGGCGCGGCGAAGCAGCAGGAAGCCCTGACCCGGCTGGCGAAAGTCGTGGAGGAGCACGAGGAGCGCCTTGCCGGCGTCGAGGAGCGCTTGGCCGCTGCAGAAGATCGAGACGCCCTCATGCAGAGCGCCTTCACCGCGCTCATGCAGCGTCTGGACGCCTTCATTCGAGGGCGGGAACGGCCAAACGGCCACCCGCAGGGAGGGGACGAGTGACCTGATTCGATCGGTCCCGTGATTGCTTGGTGGGATCCTCGGGAACGGTTGTTGACGAGGTTGAACCAATTGGCGGCGTCGATGTCTTAACTAACTATCTTGCGTACGACGCCAGGAATTGCTTCATGGCGGCGTCGTTCATCTTCAGTTCTTTGGACTGAAGAAGCCATTGCTTCAGGTTCTGCTGGTAGATTTCAAAGGCCACCTCGCGCTTGCGACCCAGCAGGTCTTCCGCGATCTGGCCCTGCTGGGCGGCGAAGTCGGCCTCGTTCGGCGGGGTATGCGACAGGACGTGGAAGACCACGCTGTTCGTGCCGGCGGCGGCCACGTCGCTCGTCTGTCCCGGCGCGAGCGTAAACGCCGCCGCCACCGCTGAGGCGGGAATCGTCTCCGACACGCTGTCCTGCCGGGTGAAGTCCTTGCTTTCCTTCACGTCCAGGTGCTGCGTCTTGGCGATCTTCTTGAAGTCGCCGCTCCTGGCAGCAGCCGCGAATTGCTTGGCTTTTTCGGACGCCAGCACCCTCGACTGCTCGGCGCGATAGTCCTGCTCGACGCGCGCGCGAACCTCGTCCAGGGTGGGCACGTGCTCGGGAACGACCTCCGCCGCCTGGATGACCGCCAGCCCCTTGGGGACGGAGATCGGCTGGCCGACGTCGCCCTGCGGGAGCTGAAAAGCCAGGCTCTGGAACGCCTCGCTGTTCCCAAAGTCCGGAATGGACTGGTTGTATTTGAAGAGCGGCGTCTCGCGGGCCTCGAGCCCCAGCTCGCGCGCCGCAGCCTGGAAGTCCTTTTTCGCTTTGACCTCGCGCTCGAAGCGGTCGGCCAGGGACTCCTCCGCCGCTGCGAGCTTCTGTTTTTCAAGCTCGGCTCGGATCGCGTCCTTGACCTCGTCGAGCGACTGCAGGTGCGCGCTCTGCTTGTCCTCGACCTTGATGATGTGAACACCGTAGATCGTCTTGACCAGCCGGACTTCTCTGGGCTTCATCGAGAAGGCCGCATCCTCGAATTCCTTCACCGTCTGCTTGCGGACGATCCAGCCGATTTCCCCGCCGCTCTGGGCGCTGGTATCTTCGGAATGTTGCTTGGCCAAGTCGCCGAAGTCGGCCCCGGACTTGACCTGGGCCAGAACGTCCTGAGCGGTCTTCTCAATCGTCGAGACCTCCGCCGGGTTCTTGCCTGTGGTTTTGAACAGGATGTGCGCCACCTTGGCGCGGTCGGGCACGCGATAGTCCGAGAGGTGCTGGCCGTAGTATTGCCTCAGGGCCGCCTCATCAACCTTGACCTCCGCGCGAACGCGGTCCGCATCGATCAGCACGTAGCGGACCCGGCGCTGCTGCGGCGCCTTGTAGCGCTCGGGGCTCTTCTTGAAGAAGGCATCGAGCGCCGCCGGCGTGACCTGGACCGACTTCAGGAACTGGCTGGGATCGAAAACTACATACTCGATCTTCGCCTTGGCATTGCGCTTGACGAACTCTTCATGCACCTCCGCTGGAGTTACCACCACGCCGTCCGTGATCACGTTCCGCACCTTATCGAACAGCAACTGCTGCCTGAGCTGCGCCTCGAACTGCCCCACCGTCAGGCCCTGCGCCCCGAGCTGATTCTCGTAGGCGTCCATGCCGATGAACTTGCCGTTGTCATAAAGCCCCGGAATTCCCTGAAGGGCCTGGAGCAGCTCCTGCTGGGTGATTTCGATCCCCAGCTTCCGGGCCTGCTTGATCATCGCCCGGTCAATGACCATCTGATCGAGAACGCCCTGGGCGATACGAGGCACGAGCTGCGACTGGTAGGCCAAAGGCGTATTGCGCAGCCGGGAGTCGATGCCCTGCCGCAGGTCCTGCGTCGTGATGTTGGCGCCATCGACCGAGGCCAGCACGTTAGCCTGCATCTGGGTCGTGTCGCCGCCGCCCAGCGGGGTCAGCGTGATCACCATGCCCAGGGCCATAACAAACAAGAATGCGGCCAGGATCCATTTGTAGACGATGCGGCGGCTCTTGGAGAATTACGTGAACATAGCGACGCTCCAGACAACCAGGAATCGCAACATTATACCGGAGGATGCCGCCGTGTTACAACGCAAAGGGCGAAGTGGTAAGGTTTTCAGGTTCTTCCGCAGGACTCACTTCAGCAGCTCGACAGATATGATCTCGCCGGCGTTCTGTTGACCAATCGTATATGCAATGCGGGCGCGGAGATTCTTGAGTCGTGGGCAGGGATCGGCGGAGTCGGCCAGGGTGAAGCTCCCCACCCGGAACCTGACCCGGCGATAGTCGCGCGAGTGCAGCTCGAGCTTGTAGCTCGGAAGGGCGAGCGCCAGCTTCATGGCGGGAGGCTTACAGCTTACCTCGACAATCGTGCCGTCTGCCGTATCCCGAAGCGGCGCCGTATCGCGAAGCGGCCCTGAGTCGCCGCCCGCGGCGGGCTCCGGCCTGGCCGAATCCAGGACCGCGGAGACGCTCTGCGCGCCTGTTTTCTCTTCCTCCCCGCGCTGGTTCTGCAGCTCCGCTGACGCGACTCGCGCCTCTTCCTCGGCGCGTTTCCGGCGCGCCAGGTACTCCTGGTATTGACGGGCATTCCGCAGGAAGGACTCGACCAGGGGGCGCTCCTCGGCAGATTTTGTCATCGCCAGAGCGTGCTCTCCGACCCTCACGGCATCGTCGGCGCGGTTCATCCTCATCAATAGATTGGCGCTATTCAGATAGTACCGGACGTTGCCCGGCTCGAGCTGGATGGCTCGTAGAGCCAGCATGTGGCCTTCTTCCAGGTTCTCGTCCCGCACCGCGTAGTAACTCGCCAGCGCATCGTAGGCCGGCGCAAAGTCCGGCTTGATCTTGATGGCGCTGCGCAGGCTGCTCTCTACGTCCGGGGGCGGCTGCCCGCCCGGATTCTCCTGCATGGTCATCACGGCGAAATAGTAGTGGGCCAAGTAACTCTGCGAATCGAGTTTGACCGCCTGCGCGAACCACTTCCGGGCTTCCTGCTGGCGCTGCTGTTGGAACTCGATGAATCCCAGGCTTTCGTAGGCCAGGGCTTGGTTCGGGTCCTCCTTGAGCGCCTCCTCGAGCAGTTCTCTGGCGCCCGAGTAACTCTGGTTATGCGCTAGGAAGTCTCCGCGCCGGGCCGCTGATTCCGCCATTGTGAGCTCGCGCACGGTAAACGCCTCATCGTCGACCTCGGCCGAGCCCTTCATGCGCACGTAGTTGAAGCTGGACTGCCGGACGTAAGCCCCGAGGTCTTTCTCGAGCGCCCGCAAGTCCCCGAACGCGCGATGCGCGGCAACGCCCGGCTCCGTGCCTTGACTGACCAGAGTCGCAAAATCCGCGATCGGGTGCTTGTTCTCCTGCCGCGCCCTGATCATCAGGTAATGAGTGAGCGCCCAGGATTCGGCGTAGAACGTGGAGCCTTTGTTCTCCTCGTTGTAATAAGGCGAGGAATGATCGACGGCGAAGAGGGTCGCGAGAGGCAGGAGCTTGGTCGAGCGCAGCAACAGGAGGTGGGACGCGCTGGGCTCACCAAGCCAGACTTCCTTTTCGTGGATGTCCGAGTTGCCGTAGAACTCAGCCAAGCCCTCGTCCAGCCACAGCGGCAGCGAGTCCGCATTCTGATGCACGAGCAGGTGAGTGTACTCATGAAACAAGTCGTGGTAAGGGTTGTCTCCCTCCGCATCCAGGCGCAGAATCACGTAGTTCTTCTCCGGCCCGCGCAGGAAGATTCCTGACCTTCGTAACTGGCCCTTTTGCCGCCAGGACTCAGGCTCGAGCGCCTTGAAGCTCTTTTCGTCTTTGGCCGCGATCACAAGGATGGGAGCGGCAGGGTCCACCCGCATGCGCGGGAACGCAGCCTGAAAGACAAAACGAATGCGCTCGAACCGCTCCGCGATCCGCTGCGCCTGCTTTTCGCCGGCATTGGTCACCACGACGAAATGGGGGCTGCGGCCTTCGAGCCACTTCTCGCTCTTCTCGCGCGCTTTAGCGCCCACTCCAAAAGACAAAACGGCGAGGAAGGCTACGAGCCAACGTACGAGAAACGCAGGGTGTGGACGCATGTGACTAACATCTGTAGCGGAAGACTTAACGCGGGTCAATCGGGGAAACTACCGGTGTCAGGGAAATTAATGGGCGGGGAGACTACGGGCTCCCGTTGCGCTCAAAACTCGAAGTCGATCGAGAACTGGAGCTGTCGAGGATTGAAGGCGTCCAGCGGCTCGGCAAAACCCGGCAGGGGCGAGCCGCCGGAACCATAGAAAGGGTTGATCTCGCGGACGTTGGTACGGTTGAAGAGGTTAAAAGATTCAACCACGAAATCCAGCCTGCGGACGCCGCCGAGCGGGAAGTATCTGACCACTCGGAGGTCTATGGTCGCCAAGCTGGGCGTCCCGAGGCTGTTCCGAACAAAGCCGAGCGGCCGCGAGGACAGAGGGAAAGCGTCGGTGCGATTGGAATCAACTCCCGTCAGCGGATTAACGGGCCTGCCGCTCGAGAGCGTGATGATGGGGGCCATCTCGATGTGGCCGAGCAGACCGTTCAGTATTCTCGTCCCTGGACCTCGGGAGGTGGTGTGCCCGGCGTCTTCCTCTTCTTCTCCAAACGGGAGGTCGAATGTGCCGCTGAACACGAAGCGGTGGGCCTGGTGGTTGCGCGAAAGGCCGCGTTCGTCGATGAGGTCGTAGGGGTCCTGAGGCTGCTCGTCGAAGTCTGAAGCATC
>QHZK01000180.1 GCA_003224635.1 Acidobacteriota bacterium
CTTCTGCTTTCTGTGCCTCGGGTTGCCTCTCGAGCCTCAGAGCGCCAGTCAAAAAGGCAACGGCCCCAACGGCCCCAACGGGGACGACCAGGCGGTCCTGCGCGTGTCGACACGCCTGGTCGAGGTAAGCGTCGTCGTCGAGAACAGGAAGGGCGAGCCTGTGCGAGACCTCGGTCGCGACGATTTCACCGTGCTAGACGATGGCCGCGAACAGCAAATCAGCGTGTTCTCCGTGGAGTCGGAGCAGCCGCCACCCGCCCCGACGCGGCCGCTGCCCCCGAACACTTTTTCGAACCGCCTGGAATATCACCCTGGGACCCCGACCAGCGTCACGGTGATCCTGCTCGACGGCCTCAACACCCACTTTGACGATCAGGTCTACGCGAGGGCCCAGGTGGTGAAGTTTCTGAAGCAGATCAGGCCCGGCGACCACGTGGCCCTGTACACTCTGGGCGGCAACTTGCTCGTCTTGCACGACTTCACCAGCGATGCCCGGTCGCTGATCGCGGCGCTCGGGCGTTACGCGGTTCGGGAATCGGGCGAGGTTCAAGCTTCCGAGCCGCCCAAGCCGCCCACGTCAATCACCCTGATTACGCCCAACACGGGCGGCGCGCCACAAGGCTCGGCGCCGAGCGTTCCCATCGAGGTGGGGCTCGAACGGTACATGCGCGAGACGGCGCAGCGCAGCGCGGACTTCTATTCCATGGACCGCGCGCTGCGGACGCTCAGCGCGCTCGAAGCGATCGCCCACCGTCTTTCGAACGTCCCGGGGCGCAAGAACCTGGTCTGGGTCGCCAGCAGCTTTCCCTTTACCATCGGGTTCGGCACCGCGAACGCGCAGAACGTCACGCGCGGCGAGCGCTCTTTCGGTCACGAGATCGAGCGCGCGGAGCGCGCCCTGAATGACGCCAACCTGGCGATCTATCCGGTGGATGCACGCGGCCTGGTCAGCGCGTTTGCCGACGAGCCCAACCTGAGCGCCGAGCGCAGCGTGAGCGCCCGCAGGCCAGGCGAGAACGCGCTCAACGGCGTCGGACAACTGACCCCGACTCACGACACGATGGAAGAACTGGCCGACGGCACCGGCGGACGCGCCTTCTATGGCTCGAACGACATCCTGGGGTCCATTCGCCGCGCGGTGGAAGACGCGCGCGTCACCTACACCCTGGCGTATTATCCGTCGCAAACCGAGTGGGACGGCGGTTTTCACCAGATCAAAGTCAAGGTGAGGCGGTCCGGCGCGCGCGTTCTCTGCCGGCGCGGGTACTTCGCGCTGGCGGAAAAACCGCTCGGCCCGAGCGATCGCGACGCGGTGCTGCGCGAGGCCGCCCTGAGCCCGCTCGAGTCGATGGCTCTGGGCGTGACGGTTCGCGTCGGCGCCGATCCCTCGATCCCCCGCGTGATCGACCTCACGGTCGATATCGATCCGCGCAACGTCAGGCTGGAGCAGCAGAGCGGGCGCTGGGTTGGCTCGCTCGATTTGCTGTTCGCCCAGCTCAGCGCGCAGGGGCAGATTCTAAAGGGCCTCAGCCAGCCCATGACTCTGCGCTTGACAGGAGAGGAATTCCAGCAAATCCTCCACAACGGGCTGAGCATAAGCGGGCGGCTCGAAGCCGTTGCGGGGGCGGAGCGCCTGCGGGTCATCGCGCGCGACGCAACCTCGGGGGCGATGGGCTCGATCAACATTCCTTTGGACCCATACGTTTCCGCGGCAAGCCGGAGCGCCGGAAGTCGTTAAATTCAAGCGCCGCATGAAATTCATCAGCGTCGTTGGAGCAAGACCCAACTTCATGAAAGTCGCTCCGCTCGTGGCCGAGCTCGGCGGCGTCGCGGGCGCCGAGCACCTTCTGGTTCACTCCGGGCAGCATTACGACGAGCAACTATCGGCGTCATTCTTCCGGGACCTGGGTCTGCCCGAGCCCGACATCAATCTTCAGGTCGGCTCGGGAAGTCACGCGTGGCAGACGGCCGAGATCATGAAACGGCTCGAGCCTGTGCTGGTCGAGTCGAAGCCGGATGTGGTCCTGGTCGTGGGAGACGTCAATTCCACGCTCGCGGCAGCGATCACCGCGGCCAAGTTGCGCATCCGCCTGGCCCACGTCGAAGCGGGACTGCGCAGTTTCGACCCCAGCATGCCGGAAGAGATCAACCGCAAGGTGACCGACGTTCTTTCCGATTTGCTCTTCGTTTCGGAAGAGAGCGGTGTCGAGAACCTGCGCCGCGAAGGGATACCCGAGGAAAAGATTTTCCTGGTCGGCAACGTGATGATTGACTCGTTGCTGGGGCATCGTGACTTGGCGGCGCGCTCGGGAATTCTCGAAGAACTCAATCTTGCGCGCGATGGCAGCGCTCCGGACCCTTATGCGGTCTTGACCCTGCACCGGCCATCCAACGTCGATGATCCCCACGTGCTCGGCGGAATCCTCAAAGCGGTCTCGACCGTCGCGCGCGAGCTACCGGTGTTGTTCCCGGTCCACCCGCGCACCCGCGAGCGTATCGAGACGTTCGGCTACGGACATTATTTCAGCGACGGCCAAACCGCGCGGGCGGGGCTTGTCGCCTTAAGATCACTCGGCTACCTCGAGTTTCTGTGCCTGATGGACCACGCTCGCCTGCTGCTCACCGATTCCGGAGGCATCCAGGAAGAGACGACGGCGCTCGGAGTCCCTTGCCTGACGCTGCGCGAAAATACCGAGCGGCCAGCCACCATCCGGCACGGAACCAACCAGTTGGTCGGGTCAGACCCGGAGCGCCTCGTCGCCGCGGCTCGAAAAGCCCTCCAGGGAGATTGCCCCAAGGGACGCCGTCCGCCACTTTGGGACGGGCAGGCCGCGACGCGGATCGTAAAGATTCTCCTCCAGCGTTTGCGACCCTGTAGCGGCGCTCTGTGAGCGCCGAGAGGCGGCGGTCACCATGTGAGCGCCGAAAGACGGCGGCCACTTTGTGAGCGCCGAACGGGCGGCGGTCGCAGACCGCCGCTACAGAACAAGGCGCTGCATGATGCTGCACGAACTCCATATTCAAAATTATGCGGTGATAGAGGACCTCGCTATCGAGTTTCGTCGCGGGCTGAATCTGCTCTCGGGCGAGACAGGCTCGGGCAAGTCCATTCTCGTCGACGCTGTGGGCCTGGCGTTGGGCGGGCGAGCGTCGCCGGAGATCATCCGTACTGGCGCCGACCGCGCCGTCGTGACCGCCGTTTTCCGCCGGGACGAAGAGCAGGCGCCAAGCAACGGCCCTTTTGCGCGGGGTCGCCAGGCCGAGCCTGCTCGCCAATCCTGGACGGCCTGGTTTGAGGAGCACGGCCTCGAGGGCGGCGAGGAGCCGGAAGTGATTCTTCGCCGCGAGATTCACTCGAGCGGCAGGAGCCGCCTGCTGGTAAACGACCAGGCGGTGACGGCCGCAGCAGTCAGAGCGATGGCGCGCCAACTGGTCGAGGTCCACGGCCAGGGCGAACACGTGGCCTTGTTCTCCGGCGAGGCGCAGCTCGACCTCTTGGACCAGTTCGCTGGTCTCGAAGATGCCGTCGACAGAGTTGGAGAGCTTTTCGCCAGGCGCTCCGAACTCGAACGCGAGATGGAAAGCCTCAGCCAGAACGAGCAGGAGCGGCTGAGGACCATCGATCTGCTGGCGTTCCAGGCACAGGAAATCGAGCGCGCCCGACTCGAGATCGGCGAGGACTCGCGCCTCGAGGATGAGAAGCGTCTCCTCGCCAACCTGGAAAAGATTCGCTCCGGCGCCTCGAGCGCCTTCACCGAACTCTACGAAGATGAAGGCTCGGCGTGCTCCAGGCTCGCCCTCGCCGGCCGCTCCTTGGAGGAGCTGCGCCGGTACGATGCGAGTTTCGAGCCCTACCGTGAACCCTTGGCCGCAGCCAAGACGACTTTGGAAGACCTTTCCCTCTTCCTGCGGGACTATCTCGGGAAGCTGCAGGCGGACCCGAGGCGACTCGCGGAAGTGGAGGACCGGCTGGCGCTGATCGACCGGCTGAAGCGCAAGTACGGCAGCACGATCGAGGAGATTCTGGCCTACCTGGGGCGCGTCCGCCAGCAACTTGAGCGCCTGGAACACGTGGATGAGCGCCGCGACGAATTGCGCAAGCGGCTCGAGAGGGCGACGGCGGAATACGATGGGGTAGCCAAGGCGCTATCCAGTCAGCGACGCGCCGCGGCGCGCCAGATTGAGAGGCTGGTGCGCGACGAATTGGCCCAGGTCGGGATGGGAAAGACCCGGTTCGAGATTCATTTCGAGACGCGGTCGCTCGCTGGCGACAGCCGAGGCGGGGCGCGCGGAATTGACGAAATCGAGCTGCGGATTTCGCCCAATCCGGGCGAGGAGCCGCGCCCGCTCGAAAAGATCGCCTCGGGCGGGGAGCTCTCGCGGCTGATGCTGGCGCTCAAAACTGTAGTCGGTATCGCCCGCTTTGGTGGACCCGGCGGAGCAGGTCGCCGGACCGCTGGGCAGAGACGGCAAATATCACCCACCTTCATCTTCGACGAGGTGGACGCGGGAATCGGCGGGCGCGTGGCGGAATCCGTCGGCCAGCGCCTCAAGCGCCTGGCGCGCGACACGCAGGTGCTGTGCGTTACCCACCTTCCCCAGATCGCCTGCTTTGCGGACCACCACTTCTACGTCGAAAAGCTCGAACGCGGCGGGCGCACCATCACCGTCGCGAAGTACCTCGAAAGCCGCAAGGAGCGGGCCGAGGAACTCGCGCGCATGCTCTCCGGAAGCCGGATTACGGACGCGGTGCTGAAGCACGCCGCGACAATGTTGAAGCAAGCGGGCGGGTCGACGTAGCCGCATCTTGCCGGGAGCGCGGGCGTCTCGCCCGCTTCCAGACTACCAGAGCAAAGCGGCTGATCAACCTGTACCGAGCGACGTAAGTCATGCCGCTTTCCGCTGTAGCGGCGGTCTGTGACCGCCGGTCGGCGCTCCCTTACAGGGCAGGCCTCGAGCGCCGCTACAACTTTTGTCGCTCTGTATAGAGGCAACGTGGAAACATCTGCGGGCGAAGAGACCAAACCGGGCCGCGGTGAGTCCTGGGCGCTGGGTTCAGTCGTAGGATACGCTTCGGCCAATATCTTTGACCGGGTGGCGGTGGCCCAGGCGGATCCGTTGATTGGCCCGTTTCTGCGCGGGCTGCCCAGCTTGCTGCTGGGTATTTTTCTGGTGTGGAAAAACGGCACGCTCGGCCAGGTCAGGCCGGGGTCCTCGCAGTACGTAGGGCGCCGCGCGGTTTTTTCCTTTGTGGGCGCGGGAGCCCTTTCGACACTCGGCTTGTTTGCCTACTACTTCGCGGTCGAGACCGGCGGAGTGATTATCACGACTCCGGTGCAGGAAACTTACGTCATCTGGGGGACGCTCATCGCCTGGTTCTTTCTTCACGAGCGGTTTCACGGCTTCGTTCTGCTCGGCGTCTTCCTGATCTCCTTGGGGCTGGTATCGTTGTCGCTCGGGGAGCTTCGGGGCACGCCGATTTCCCCGCAGTGGTACTGGGCAATCCCTCTGGCGCTGTTTACCGCACTTACCTACGGCGTCTCCGGCGTACTGTGGCGCGACGGTCAACTGCGCGGCGCTCACCAGTCGACGGCCATCCTGCTCCAGTTCACGACGA
>QHZK01000181.1 GCA_003224635.1 Acidobacteriota bacterium
CATCCCGAAGTCGATGTCGGCCCGCAGGGTGTGCAAGGGCAGACGGCCCTGCAGATACCACTCCGTGCGCGCAATTTCGGCGCCGTTCAGCCGCCCCCCGCAACGCACCTTGATCCCCTTGCAGCCGAACCGCAGCGCGGAGTCGACCGCCTTGCGCATGGCGCGGCGGAAGGCCACGCGTTTCTCCAGTTGGAGCGTAATCGATTCGGCCACCAGTTGCGCGTTCAGCTCGGGTCGGTGCACTTCGACGATGTTGATGGGCAAAACCTCCCGCCCGGTGCGTTTCTGGATTTCCTGGCGCAGGCGGTCGATCTCCGCCCCCTTGCGGCCGATGATGATGCCCGGGCGCGCCGTGAGAATCGTAATCTTCAGCTTGTTTCCGGGCCGCTCGACTTCGACCGACGCCACGCCCGCGCTGCGCAATTCCTCCTTGAGCTGTTTTTTCAGCTTCAAGTCTTCGTGCAGCAGGTTGGCGTAATCCTTCTTGGCAAACCAGCGCGACTTCCAGGTCTTGTTATATCCCAAGCGAAATCCGTAAGGATGAACCTTCTGGCCCACGGTCTGCCTCCCCCTAAAACCAAAGTCGCTCAGTTCGGAGTTTGGAGTCGTAATACTTGTCCCTAGCGTTCCGGCTCCTCGACCACGACGGTGATATGGCTCATGCGCCGCTGGTAACGATACGCGCGCCCCATCGGAGCCGGCCGGACCCGCTTCACGCGAGGCCCTTCATTGACATAAGCGCGCGAGACCACGAGCCGGTCTACATCCACGCTCTCCGATTTTTGTTCCGCGTTCGCAATCGCCGAGCGCAAAACCTTCTCCACCTGGCCCGAGACGCGCTTCTTGGTAAAGCGCAGGATATTGATCGCCTGGCCGGCGTTCTTCCCTCGGATGAGATCAATCACCAGGCGCGCCTTCTGCGGCGAAACTCTGATGAACTTGGCTGTGGCTCGCGCTTCCATCGCTTTGGTCCCAGATCTAGATTCCGAATCTGCTCACGTAGGGCCGGTTTCGGCCGTCGTTTGTGGTGTCGCCCTGAAGGGGCAGCGATACCCAACCCTTTCTTGTCGCCCCCGGGAGCAACTAACCTGTGCCGCCGCCGGATGGTGGCGGACCCGCAGGCTTGGGGCCCGCCGCCCCAGGCGCTGCGCCGCCCGGCGCCGGAGCCGCGCCCGCGGTCCTCTCCGTAGCTACCCTCACGCTGTGACCCTTGAACGTGCGCGTGGGCGAGAACTCGCCCAGCTTGTGGCCCACCATGTTCTCCGTGATGTACACCGGAATGAACTTCCTTCCGTTGTGCACGGCGATCGTGTGTCCCACCATCTCGGGGACGATGGTCGAGCGGCGGGACCACGTCTTGACGACTTTCTTCTCGAACCGCCGGTTGAGCAGCTCGACTTTTTTCATCAGATGGTCGTCCGTGAACGGGCCTTTTTTTAGCGACCTTCCCATCCTCTGCCTCGACTCCCTCGACCCTTCCTTCTCGTTCTCCGGCCCTGTTCTCCAGTCTTCGTTATTCAGCGGAGGCGTTCCGGCGGAACGTCCCTAGAAAAGTCTCCCAGCCTCCAACCCTTCGCATCTCACTTGTGCCCTCGCCGCTTCACAATGAAGCGGTCGGTCTGCTTATTGTTGCGGGTCTTGTAGCCTCGCGTGGGTTGGCCCCACGGAGTAACCGGGTGCCGTCCGCCTGACGTTTTGCCCTCGCCGCCTCCCAGGGGATGGTCCACCGGATTCATGGCCACGCCGCGAACCGTGGGGCGAATGCCCATCCAGCGCTTCCGGCCTGCCTTGCCAATGGTAACGTTTTCGTGGTCCAGATTGCCCACTTGCCCCACCGACGCCATGCAGTCGATGTGGATCTTGCGCACCTCACCCGAGGGCAGCCGAAGCTGCGCGTAGTCGCCTTCTTTGGAGAGCAACTGCGCAGAGCCTCCGGCGCTGCGCACGAGCTGGCCTCCTTTGCCCGGCCGCATCTCGATGTTGTGGACCATGGTGCCGGTCGGGATGTTTTTCAAAGGCAGCGCGTTGCCCACCACAATGTCGGCCTCGGGCCCCGAGACGACCTTGTCTCCCACCTTCAGCCCCGAGGGATACAGGATGTACCGCTTTTCGCCGTCCGCGTAATGCAGGAGTGAGATGAACGCGGAGCGGTTCGGGTCGTACTCGACGGTGGCTACGCGGGCGGGTATGCCGGCCTTGTCGCGCTTGAAGTCAATGATCCGATAATGGCGCTGGTGGCCGCCGCCACGATGCCAGACGGTTATCTGGCCCAGATTGTTGCGGCCTGAGATTCGGGTCTTCGGCTCGAGCAGCGGCTTGTGCGGCTCGGACGTAGTGATTTCCTCGAAGGTCAGCCCCGTCTGGAACCGTCGGGTCTCCGTGTACGGTCTGTAGGTCTTGACGCCCATAGTTTCTTTCGAATGATGAATGCTGAATGATGAATTCGAGTTCATCATTCATCATTCAGAATTCATAATTGCCTCAAGCGTTTTCCGCGTACTCCGGCATCTTTTGTCCGGCCTTGAGCTTGACGTAAGCTTTCTTCCAGTCGGCCCGGGTACCGGACGTTTTGCCTCGCCGCCGCGTCTTGCCCTGAAAGACTGCGGTGTGGACGGAGTCGACCCGGACCTTGAAGACCGCCTGCACGGCCGCCTTGATTTCGGCCTTGTTGGCGTCGGGCGCGACCCGAAACACCAGCGTGCGGTTGCGCTCCTTAACGTCCAACCCCTTCTCGGTAATCAGCGGCTTCTGCAAAATCTGATAGGGGTTCTTCGTCATCCGAGCGCCCTCGTGAGCCGCGCCAGCGCCCCTTCGGAGATCAACAGCCGTTCGTGGCTGAGGACCGCGTAGGGGTGAACCTGGTGGTGCCGGACCAAGTGGCAACCCCGAATGTTGCGCGAGGAGAGTTCCAGGTTGCGGTTGGCGTTTTCGCTGACCACCAGCACGGACTTCTCTACTCCCAGCTTGCGCAGAGCGCCCGCAAACCCCTTGGTCTTCGCTTCCGCAAGGTTGAACTGGTCCACCACCGTCAATTTCCGGTCCTGGAATTTCGCGGCTAGCGCCGAGCGGAGCGCGCCCCGAAGCATCTGCTTGGGAATCTTATAAGAGTAATCGCGTGGCTTCGGGCCGTGCGCAATCGAGCCGTGGCGCCACAAAGAGCTGCGGATGCTGCCCACGCGCGCCCTTCCCGTGCCCTTCTGCCGCCAGGGCTTTTTGCCGCCTCCCGAGACCTCGCCGCGGCTTTTGGTCGAGTGCGTGCCGCGCCGCTGGCTTGCCAGGTACACCTTCGTCGCCTCCCAAAGCAAACTCTGGTTGGGCGGAGTCGCGAACACCTCATCGACAAGCTCCAGCTCCTTTACGGTCTCTCCATCGAGATTTTTGACTTCGACTTTTGCCATGCCAGCCATCAGTTCTCAGTCATCAGTTGTCAGCTCTTAAACTTTAAACTTTAAACTTTTAACTTTTTAACTCTTTAACTTTTGACTCTTTAACTTTCAGCTTTTGCTTTCGACTTCTTTCCGCTTGCCGCCTTCTCCCCTCCGCCTTGTGGTTGGCGGTGCGGCGCCTTGGCTTTGCGAACGACCAGGTAGCCGCCGTCCGGGCCCGGCACGGCGCCTTGAACCACCAGCGCGTTCTCCTCGGGCAGCACCTGAAGGACGCGAAGGTTGCGAACCGTAACGCGGTCCACGCCCATGTGGCCGGCGGCGCGCATACCCTTCAGCACGCGGGAAGGAAACGCCGACGCTCCAATCGATCCGGGCGCGCGATGAAACATCGAGCCGTGCGCGCCGCCCCCGCCTCCAAAGTGGTGCCGCTTGTGGAAGCCGGCAAAACCCCTGCCTTTAGAAACCCCTATCACGTCCACGCGCTCGTCCACGGTAAACTGGTCGACCAGGACCTTGTCGCCCACCTTCACGTCGTCGGCTCCCGGACCCAGCCTGACCTCCTGCAGAAACCGCGCCGGGTTAGCTCCGGCGCGCTTGAAGTGACCCTCCAAGGCCTGCGTGAGACGCTTAGGCGCGGGGTGCTCGACCAGTCCGATTTGGGCGGCCTCATAGCCGTCTGTCGCGGCGGTCTTGCGCTGGATGACCACGCAGGGGCCGGCCTTGAGCACGGTGGCCGGGAGAGCGTCACCGTTCTCGCGAAAGATTTGGGTCATGCCCAGCTTCTTGCCGAGTATCGCGTTCACCATGGCAGCCAGTTTTCAGTCATCAGTTGTCAGTTCTCAGTCGCAGCCGGGAAAATCGAGAGCCAACTGCTGACCACGGACGACTCTCACTTCGTGTGCGTGTGCTCCTTTCCAAACGCCTTGATCTCAATATCGACGCCGGCCGGCAGATCGAGCTTGGTCAAATCTTCAATCGTCTTGGACGTGGGCTCCAGAATATCGATCAGCCTCTTGTGCGTGCGAATTTCAAACTGCTCGCGCGATTTCTTATCGCTGTGAGGCGAGCGCAGGACGCAGTACTTGTTCTTGGTCGTGGGCAGCGGAACCGGGCCCGCCACCTGGGCGCCCGTCCGCTTGGCGGTCGAGACGATCTCCGCCGCAGACTGGTCCAGGATCCTGTGATCGTACGCCTTCAGTCGGATTCTAATCTTTTGGTGCAGCATTATTCCGCCCGCCTACTGAAGGACCTCGGTCACCGTGCCGGCGCCGACGGTGTGGCCGCCTTCGCGGATGGCGAACCGGAGCCCCTTCTCCATGGCGATGGGCGTGATCAGCTCGATCTCCAGCGCCACGTTGTCGCCCGGCATCACCATCTCCGTCCCCGCCGGCAGCGTCGCCACCCCCGTCACGTCCGTGGTCCGAAAGTAAAACTGCGGCCGGTACCCCTTGAAGAACGGCGTGTGCCGCCCGCCTTCTTCCTTGGTCAAAATGTACGTCTCCGCCTTGAACTTGGTGTGCGGCGTGATCGACCCCGGCTTGGCCAGCACCATCCCCCGCTCCACGTCGTCCTTCTCCGTCCCTCGCAGCAGCACCCCGATGTTGTCCCCCGCCTGCCCTTCGTCCAAAAGCTTCTTGAACATCTCGACCCCCGTCACCACCCGCTTGAACGACTCGGGCCGCAGCCCCACAATCTCGATCTCTTCCTGGATCTTCACTTTCCCCCGCTCCACCCGCCCCGTCACCACCGTCCCACGGCCCGAGATCGAGAATATATCTTCCACCGGCATCAGAAACGGCTTGTCAATCTCCCGCGGCGGCATCGGAATGTAGCTGTCCACCGCCTCCATCAACTCGTGGATCGACTTCTCCCACTTCGCGTCCCCTTCCAGAGCCTTCAGCGCGCTCCCCCGCACCACCGGCACCTTGTCCCCGGGAAAGTTGTACTTCGACAACAACTCCCGCACCTCCACTTCCACCAGGTCCAACAGCTCCGCGTCCTCCACCGCGTCGCACTTGTTCATGTACACCACAATGTAAGGCACGTTCACCTGCCGCGCCAGCAGCACGTGCTCCCGCGTCTGCGGCATGGGCCCGTCCGTCGCCGCCACCACCAGGATCGCTCCGTCCATCTGCGCCGCGCCCGTGATCATGTTCTTGATGTAGTCGGCGTGCCCCGGACAGTCCACGTGCGCGTAGTGCCGGTTCTTGGTCTCGTACTCCACGTGCGCGATGGCAATCGTGATCCCCCGCGCCTTCTCCTCCGGCGCGTTGTCGATCGAGTCGAACGCCCGATACTTCACCTTGGGGTTCGCCTTCGACAGCACCTTGGTGATCGCCG
>QHZK01000182.1 GCA_003224635.1 Acidobacteriota bacterium
CTGATGGCGGCTTTCGATCCGGACTGGAACGCCGCGGTGCCCTACACCATGCTGATCGGCCCGAAAGGCGAGGTCCTGTACAAGCGCCAAGGCCCGGTTGACCCGCTCGAAGTGCGCCGGCTGATCGTCGCCAACCTGCCGGACGACGACTACGTCGGCCATCAGGCGTATTGGAGGCAGGCCGTGTACGGCAATTCGAATCAGCCTGAAGGAACCAGAAGTGAGAGTGAGAAGTGAGAAGCGAGAAGCGAGAAGTGAGAAGTAAGAAGTAGGAAGAGACGCGCATGAAGGTGCTTCATTCTGACCCCTGGCTTCTGGCTTCTGACTTCTGCTTTTAGCTCTTCATTCTGACTCCTGACTTCTGGCTTCTGACTTCTGTTTTATGAAGCGCCACCTCAAACTCCTCCTGCTCTACTTCGCCCAGTACGCGAAGGTCCGCCTGGCGTACAAGGCGGACTTCTTCATCGCCTTCTTCTCGTCCATGGCGGCCACGGTGCTGGGCTTTGGATTCGTGCTGGTATTGTTTTCCAAAATCCCGCAGCTCCAGGGCTGGTCGTTTTACGAAATCCTGTTCCTCTATGCCTTCTCGCTGGTCCCGCTCGGCTTCTTCAACGTGGTGAGCTGGAACCTGTACGAATTCGGGGACATTTACATCATCCAGGGGCGCTTCGACCGCATCCTGCTGCGGCCCGTGGACACGCTGTTTCAGGTCATCTTCGAGAAATTCCGGATCGAGTCGCTGCAGGAGGTGGTGACGGGGCTGCTGATCATCACGGTGTGCGTCCGCCGGCTGCACCTTGCCTGGACGAGGGCGGACTACTTCTGGTTCGCGCTCATGGTAGCTTGCGGCGCAGTGATTTATCTTTCCGTGTTTCTCATCCTCACCGCTGTTTCGTTCTGGTTTGAAGACCGGGTGGGCATAGTGCCGCCGGTATTCAACATGCTCACCTTCGGCCGCTATCCGCTCACCATTTACAACGTCTTCATCCAGTTCATGCTGAGCTGGATCATCCCCTTCGGGTTCGCTTCGTTCTATCCCACCACGCACTTCCTCAGGCGACAGTCGTTTGCAACCTACTTCTACCTGGTCCCCGTGGTGGCCGCGGTCTTCTTCGCGCTTGCCGTGCTGGTGTGGCACAAAGGAGTCGAGAATTACAGCAGCACCGGGTCTTAAGAGCAGTGACAAGTGACGAGTGACGAGTGACAAGTGACGAGCAAACCGCACGGATTGAAGTCTCTCCGCAGGCCAAGGCTCAGGCATGTTAAAATAACCCTCAGTCAACGAAAGGCGATGGAGTTCGCCTCAAGCTTCCGGAATCTGCCCTATCAGGGCGTACACGGAATGATGACTCCTGGGATGCCGAAAGCGCTCAGGAGTTTTTTGTTGAGCGATGGCGTCCGGAAAGCTGAATTGCCATGCGCGTCGTTCTTTTGATCGTGTTCGGCTCGGCCGGGACCCTCGCCCGCTACGCTCTTCAAGGGGTGGTGCAGTACCGCTCGGGTTCCTCCTTCCCAGTAGGCACCCTTTCGGTGAACCTCATGGGCTGCTTCCTGCTCGGGGTAGTCGGGCAGTTTGCTCTTCATCACCTCTCGATTCCGCCCGATTGGCGCATTGCCCTGACGATCGGTTTCTTCGGAGCATTCACGACCTTTTCGACATTCGGCTGGGAGACGATTCGAATGTTGGAGGACGGTGAGTGGGGTCGCGCCGGGCTCTACATGAGCCTGAGCGTGGTCGGCGGATTGTTGTTGGTCAAGATTGGCATGACCCTGGCGGATCGTTTCTAAGGAGGAGGCGTCGTGGAACATCAACGGTTCGAAGGCGAGCGTACCCTGATGCGAATCCACATCGGCGAATCAGACAAATGGCACGGCAAGCCCCTTTACCAGGCTGTTGTGGAGCTCTTCCGCCGCGAGGGTTTTTCCGGTGTCACGGTACTTCGGGGCGTGGGCGGCTACGGGTCCTCAAGCCGCTATCATACGGACAAGATCCTACGGCTCTCGCAGGACCTGCCGATCGTCATCGAAATGGTCGAGGACTCCGAGCACATCGAGCGCATCCTGCCCACGCTGGACGAGATGGTCGACGGTGGCCTTATCACGCTCGAGAAGGTCCGAGTGATCCTTTACAGGCCAGGGAAGTGAGGGAGCGGACCGGCGGGTCTGTGCCGTTTTCTGATTGCTGACTACTTACGATGGCGATCTTCAGGCCGAGGGTGGAACTTCCGGCGCGTCTTCCAACCGATATTCCTTGAGCTTTCTATAGATCGTGGTCTTTCCGATGCCCAGGAGCTTTGCAGCCCGCAAGCGGTCGCCGCCCGTTTGCTCAAGCGCCTGAACGATCGCCTGCTTCTCCAGTTGCTGAAGGGTAGTGAGCTCCTGGTCCAGCTCCGACTTGCCACCAATTCCATTGACCAGACTTGCGGGCAGGTCGCCTACCCCGATCTCAGAGCCGGAGGCCAGCGCGAGAGCGTGCTGGACGCAATTCTCCAGCTCCCGGACGTTGCCAGGCCAGTCGTAGCTCATTAAGCGGCTCAGGGCTTGATCGGAAATCGAAATCCCGTCGACCTCGCCAGCCTCCCCCCGGAAGCGCTCGACGAAGCTATGAACGAGCGCGGGGATGTCACCCCTGTGCTCGCGCAAGGGCGGCATCTTGATGGTGACGACGTTCAGCCGATAGTAAAGGTCCTTGCGGAAGGCGCCCTCCTTGACGGCTGCTTCGAGGTCCCGATTGGTCGCGGCCACGATCCGGGCCTCCAGGCGGGTGGGGGTGTTGGTGCCGATAGCCTTGAACTCCCGCTCCTGGAGCGCCCGCAACAACTTGACCTGGAGGGCCACCGGGAGTTCGCCGACCTCGTCCAGAAACACGGTCCCACTCTCAGCCGAAGCCAGCAGGCCCAGGCGAGTTTGATCCGCGCCGGTGAACGCCCCGCGCACGTGCCCGAAGAGTTCGCTCTCGATCAGGGTGGGCGGCAAGGCGCCGCAGTCGACGGGGACAAAAGGCTTGTCGTGCCAGGGACTGTAGGCGTGGATGGCGTGCGCCACGAGCTCCTTTCCGGTCCCGCTCTCACCGAGGATGAGCATGGGATGGCGCTTCCCGGCAATCTTGAGGATCAGGTGGTAGATCGCCTGCATCGCCTCCGAGGCGCCGATCAGTCTTCCGAAACCCTGGAGCGTGCTGACTTCCTCCCGCAGGAGGCGATTTTCGGAGGCGAGCTGCTGCCTTTCCACGAGTCGCTGCAAGAGATGTCTGAGGTCGTCGGCCTTGAAGGGTCTGTCGATGTTGCTGATGTAGTCGTAGGCGCCCAGTTTGATGGCCTCCACCGCCTCCGGGATAGTACCTGAATCCGCCATCATGACCACGTCGGTGCCAGGGGACTTGCGCTTCACAGCCTTCAGCAACTCGACGCCGTTGGCGCCCGGGGCGCATACGTCCGCCAGGACAACATCGATCTGGGCGCTTTCTAAAATGGCGAGGGCGCGGGCCGCCGAACTGGCCACGCGCACATCGAAGCCCAAAGCCTTGAGAATGTCGACACAAGTCGCCCGCAGCGACCCTGTGTCCACCACCAGAGCACTCTTACCCATGGCAACGGGTCCACCGGTGCGGCCAGTATAGTTGAAGGATCGTAATCGGGGAAGAGAAAACTCGGGTCTGGAAGGGAAACGCTGCTAGTACCACCAGGCCAGCACTTTCGTACTGGGCCGAGGCAAAGCCTTTCCCTTCGCCGCTTGCCGCGATCAGGGCGCAATCAGGGATTACCCGCGCGCCTGACTGGAACAGGGTCTAAGACGACAAAGTCGAGGGCAGACTGCGGAGTGACCACGGCTTCACCTGGGCTTGGCGACAATCCTGGGCTGGCCTTCGTGCGCGCAGGGGGTCTGCCCCGTGTTGAAGCGCGAGACACACGAGGTAGCTCGGACGCGCTTCCAGACTCTGCGCGCTCAATATCGCTTTCGCCGCCCCACTGGCTGAAGGTACTGCTGTCAAGCTGCATCAGGCGACCCTCGGAATCGCGCAACCCCGTAAGCGCCAGCCTCAGATAACCCGGACGGTCCGAGCCTTCTTCCTTGCGCACCGCCACACACCGGCCCTCGACCGCAGACCCCGGGGAAGGTGCTGCAGACCCCTTGGTGGCTTGGATCGATACCACCCGAGCCTCGAACGGGTCCCCTGGAAGGGCTTCACCTGAGGTTAGAGTGCGCTTGAGGCGGACGGTGAGCACGGTGCCCGGCGACATTACTTCGGTCGGCCCAGAAACGCCCAGCCACGAAGTCCTGAATCCTACAAGGACGCAAAATGCAAGCAGCGCAACGGCCGCAAACCAGGGCCACCTGCGCGCCTTTCGGTCTTCTAACACAAGCTCCTCCACTGAGCCCCCCTCGGCTAGTGCTCCATGCATTCCGGGTGCCACGACGCGTTTTTCAGAGAAGTTAGTTAGTAAGTATTTTATGTAGAACGAGTTACGTAGAACCTTCGACGATGAGGGATGGTACCGTCTCGGTAAGACTTACCTAACTTAACTGCCTTCTTTGCTTAGATGTTACGCGGTAGACGCGCGCATCCGCGACCGGCGCCGGCCCACTGGAAATGGAGTGAAGCCTGATTCGGCGGCCTCGGCGGCTATCGCAAACTACCGACATACCTCACTCGCCAAATGGAGTTAGAGCCATCGTCAGTCACCATCAAGGAGCCGTCCTTCGCAACCGTTACGCCGACGGGGCGTCCCCACGCGTGTCCGTCCGCGGTCACGAAGCCGCTGACAAAATGCTCGTATTCTCCGGTTGCCCTCCCGTTCTTGAGCGGTACGCCAACCACCTCGTACCCCGTCCGCACCGCCTTGTTCCACGAGCCGTGCTCGGCGGCAAAGATGTCTCCCCGGTACTCCTTTGGAAACTGGTCCCCTTGGTAGAACACCATTTCAAGCGAGGCATTGTGCGGCTCGAGAAGAACATCGGGAACGATAACCTTGCTTTTCAGCTCGGGATGCTTGCCCTTGTGCCGGGGGTCCTGGTTGGCGCCGATGTAGTACCAGGGCCAGCCATAAAAGCCTCCCTCTTGAACGTGGGTGATGTAATCCGGCGGGAGATTGTCACCGAGTTGGTCACGCTCGTTAACCGAAGCCCACAATTCCCCGGTTTGCGAGTCTACGGCGATCCCGACCGGATTCCGGATGCCCCAGGCATAGACGCGCAGTCCCGCACCATCGGGGTTCGCCTCCAGGATGTTGGCCCGGTGGTACTCCACAGGATTGCGGTCAGTGTCATCGCCGTTCGAGCGCGACCCGACCGAGATATACAACTTCTTGCCGTCGAGGGAAAACGCCAGGTCTCGCGTCCAATGCCCACCGCCCCGCAATCGCCCGAAGCCAGGAAGGCTGGGTACGATCACCTGTTGTGGGGCGCGAGCTTTCAGGTCCCCGTTTTCATAGGGAAAGCGAACCACGGAGTCGGTATTCGCCACATAGACATATTTCGGATCAGGCCCGGGAGGGTAGAATGCAATCCCAAAGGGCAAAGTAAGGCCGCCGACGAACACCTGGCCGCTCTGCGCCTTGCCATCCTTGCCGATGCCCCTGAACACCTTCACCCGGCCCGGCTCGCTTTCCGCGACGAACAAGTCACCGTTGGGTGCGGTACGGATCTCCCTCGGATTGTCCAGGCCCGTGGCGTATTGTTCGACTTTGAATCCGGGCGGGACCTGGGGCCAGGCGTCCGCCGGTCTCGGCGCCAGCTTGGGCCCGTTGTCTACAGACTCGCTAGCGTAAGGCGGCGGCAGATCGCGCGGGGTGATCTTCTGAAAAGTCCCTGGCTTCTCCCCCCGGTAGTCCGTGAACACGCTCGCGCCGGGCGCCCCGTTGGTTTCGTCGATACGATTCGCTTCGCCGGTGCGACAAGCTGACACAGTCACCGCCAGATATCCGATCGTAAGCAATAGACCGAACGCCGTCGCAATCACGGCTCGATAAGAGCGGTCTCTTTGCGACCTTCCTTGCATTGTGCTCTCCATGTCCGCCTCACGCCTGAGTCCCCACTTCGCGCTGACGAGCCAATACAGCTCTTTGGGTTTGTTTAGTCCAAAACCGTCTGAAGCCACTGCGAAAACGCTTTAAACTGGCCCCGAAATTGGCTTTATTTTAATGCCATTTTTCAACTAACTTGTTGATACGATTGGCGACCAGCGTAGGGAGGCTGGACCGGAGGTGAATTGGGTTTGTTTTTTGGCCATTTTTGGATTAAACTGCTCATTCTAAACAACATATTGGCTTTGTTTCCGCCAAAATTTGCCCTTTTTTTTGCGCTTTTCTTGGGCTCGGCGCAAAAGTTGGCTCGTGAGGTAGGCTAGCTTGCGCGTCATACCCTACTTCCGATTCGCCATTTCCGTCTCCTGATTCGCCTGTGGGGACCTCGGTGTCCGGGCGCCCGCCGTCATGCCTTGTCATCGTCGATGATTTCATGCTGCTCCTCTGTCGGGCCGAGATGATACACACAATCGACTTAACACCGCTTGTTGGCTTTGTTTCCTCGAAAATTTGGCCGATTCGGGCCAAATTGTCGTCTTCAATCAACAGCCTATCCGCAGCGGTTCCCACACCCTTTCAGCCTACCACAACCGGACCAGGCTCGTGAGACGCATGGGACAAATTATTTCGCGATTATGCTTACTTAACACAAATCCTCACGCAAAGACGCCAAGCCGCAATGAAATCCGTCGGTTTTGAACTACTCCCTCTCCCCTTGCGGGAGAGGGGCCGGGGGTGAGGGGTTGTCGCTAATCCTTGGGTCAAGTGCAATAATCCCGAAGATTTCTTGAGATTGAGACGACCGCCTTGCGGAAAATAGCATCGTAATGATATGATGAGATGTATTCTATAGATTACATCTCACGCGCCGATAAATGAGTGGATGCGAGGCCAAGGCAGGTACAGAACTATGAGACCGCAGACGGGCGAAGCCCGTTTGAAGAGTGGATGGCGACCCTGATTGGAAATAAAATACACGGCATCATTCTAAATCGGCTCGATAGAGTTCAAGCCGGGAACCTGGGAGACTGGGGAGCGGTAGGTGAAGGTGTGTGCGAATTAAGATTTCGATTTCGGTCCCGGATACCGAGTCTATTTCGGACAAGACGGAGATCAAATCATATTGCTCGCAGGCGGGACCAAAGCACACCAGTCCAGGGATATCAAGAGGGCGAAGGAATACTGGAGAGACTACAATGCCTAAGCGGACAAGGAGCTATCGCTCTTGGTTACTCGGACAGCTAACCGATCCCCGAATAGCGGCAGATTATCTCAACGCGGCGCGCGGGGACTCGCCCAAGATGTTCTTGGTTGCCTTGCGTAACGTAGCCAAGGCGCACCAAATGGCCAAAGTTGCGAAGAGTGCTGGAGTTGCAAGAGAGAGTCTCTACAACACGCTCTCAAGGGGCGGCAACCCTCGCCTTAATACCCTTGATTCAGTCCTAAAGGCTATGGGATTGAAGATCGCTGTCGAACCAGATTTACCGGAGCAACCTACTTAATCATCAGCGACGGCGAAACGCGCGGCTTCGCGGGCAGGGTTTTCCTTCCGGTGTTCCGGGTGTGCTGCTCTTCCATCCACACTACGCTTGTGGGCTGTGACTGGCTCGTGACATTCGATGCAGCGCCCGTGCCGTTCCTCAGTCCCGGCTACATCAGCAGCCTGTACCTTCTTCCATTCATTCCCTCTCTTCACTTCGAGGTCTGTGCACCTTGGTGGCATGATTGGAGGCCCTCCGCGTAAACAATATAAGCCGACCGCGTTTGTCAAGCCGACTTACGGCCAAGTCGTGGCCGAGTCATGGTGAGTCATGGGATATGCAGCGTGGTCTCTCTTCAAGTATAGTGGACTTGTCCATGGCCAATGCTGCCCCTACCGCGCTCATCACCGGCGCCTCACGCGGGATCGGTCGCGGAATCGCGGTCGAGCTGGCTCGCCGCGGATGGGCGATCGCGATCAACTATGCAAGGGACCAGGAAGCCGCTCGGGAGTGCCGGAGACTCTGCGAGAAGGCTGCGCCGGACCCGTCGAACGCCTCCTTCGAAATCATCCAGGCGGACGTCTCACGTCCTGACGATCGGGCGCGCCTGCTTGATTCCGTCCTCGCGCGGTTTGGATGGGTCGATCTTTTGGTGAACAACGCCGGCGTGGCGCCGGCCGTGCGGACCGACCTGCTCGAAGCCAGCGAAGAGAGCTTTGACCGCGTCATGGCCACGAATCTCAAGGGCCCTTATTTTCTGACGCAGCGCGTCGCCCAGTTCTGGGTATCTCGCGCG
>QHZK01000183.1 GCA_003224635.1 Acidobacteriota bacterium
GACGCTGGCGCTCTCAGTGACGAGGTCGCGCGTGGTGCCCGGAGTGGCGGTGACGATGGCGCGATCTTCGTTGAGCAGCCGGTTAAACAGGCTCGATTTGCCCACGTTGGGCCGCCCCACGATGGCGAGGCTCAGCCCCTCGCGCACGATGCGGCCGTACTCGTAACCCGCGACCAGGGTTTCGAGGTCGCGCCGGATGACATGCAGGCCCGAAAGAATTTCATCCCAGCCCGACACGGGCACATCATCCTCGGCAAAGTCGATGCCGGCCTCGAGCCGCGCCATCAAGTCGAGCAGAGCTTTCTTATGCGGCTTCAGCCGCGCCGAGACCGCGCCTTCCATCTGCTGCGCCGCCACGCGAGCCTGATAAAGCGTGCGCGACTCGATGAGGTCGCGGACAGCCTCCGCCTGGGTCAGGTCGATGCGGCCGTTCAGGAATGCCCGCAGGGTGAACTCGCCAGGCTCGGCGGCGCGCGCGCCGCGCTCGAGGCAGCACTCGACGAGGTATCGCAAGATGACGGGTGCGCCGTGGCAGGCAATCTCCACCACGTCTTCCGCCGTGTAGGAGTGCGGCTGGCGGAAATAAGTAACCAGCACCTGGTCGAGCGCGCGGCCCGACCCAGGCTCACAAAACTCGCCGAGGGTCGCGCGCTGCGGTTCGAGGGCCTCGGCGGTCTCGAGACGAGGGAAACGAATCGACCCGGCGGCGATCTCGAGCGCGCGATCGCCCGAGAGACGAACGATCCCGATGCCGCCGCGTCCGGGCGGGGTGGCAATGGCGACGATGGTGTCTTCGGGCATGGGAAAAAGTCGACAGTCGACAGTTGAAAAGTCGAAAGCGAAGGCTCGCTCTTGACTCTCGACTTTTCAACTCTTGACTGTCGACTTGTCTCACGGCCGGCGCGGCGCGGCGGAGGCGGGGTAGATGACGACTTTGCGCTCGGGTCCGAAGCCTTCGCTTGCCGTGCGCACCGACGGCTGGTCCCGCAGAGCGAGGTGGATAATGCGCCTCTCGCGCGGGCTCATGGGACCGAGCGGGTAGGGGTCCCGGGTCTCGGCCACGCGCTCGGCAGCGACCTGGGCCATGAGCTTGAGCTCCTCGACCCGCAAGCGTCGCCAGTCCTGGCAGTCGAAGGTAATCTTGCCGAAGAGCTCTTCCTCCAAACGAACGGCCCTGAACACAACGTACTCGAGGGCGTTCAGCAGCTCGGCGTTGGCTTGCAGCAACACGTCCGAGTCGGGCCCGGAAAAATCCACGATCACCTCCGGCGCCTCGAGATCGAATTCGTCTGCCGGCGAGCCGGACGGGGCGCGTCTGATCGTGAAGGCGAGCTCAAAACGCCCATGCCCGATAATCTGCTTGAGAAGGGATTCTATCGGAGCCAGGTAATTCTCAATCGGCCTGAAGGCCGGCTGCCGAGCAGGTTGCGTTTGCATAGGATAACCCTTGCTGATTTACAACACGCCGTTCCGAACCCCGCCCCCACCGCTTCCAGAGGGCTGAGGTTGTTTCTGTCGTCCGGCTGGCGCAAGCCCAGCGGACGGTCGGGGCGCTATCCGGTTGATGAGTATCTGCTGCCCGATTCCCACGATGTTCGCGGTCACATAATAGAGATTCAGGCCAGCCGCGAGCCTGAAAAAAAAGAAGCCGAAGGCGATCGGCATAATCATCATCATGCGCTGCTGTCCGGGATCGACCGTGGCCATCGGCGTCATCCTCTGAACGATAAACGTGGTGAGGATGAGTAAGATCGGCAACACGGGAAAATCATAGCCGAACAGATGGACCCTGTCCGGCGAGGAAAGGTCCCTGACCCACAGGGCCCACGGCGCGTGGCGAAGCTCGATCGCGAGATCCAGCAGCCGGTAGAATCCCCAGAGGATGGGAAGCTGCGGCACCATCGGTAAGCAGCCCCCCAACGGGTTGATATTGTGCTCTTTGAAGAGCTTACTCATCTCCTCGTTCATGCGCTGTTTGCGCGGGTCGTTGAATTTGTATTGCTTGTACTTCTCCTGAATGCTCTTGATGAGCGGCTGCACTTTCTGCATCTCCTGCGCCGACCGGATGCTCTTGAGCCTGAGGGGGAACATGGCGAAGTTGATCAGCAGGGTGAGAATCACGATGGCCCAGCCCCAGTTGTGAATCCAATGGTCGTGGATGTAGCGCAAAGGCAGGAACAGCAGTTCGGCGAACCACTTGAACCATCCGAAATCCACCAGGCCGTCGAGCGGCGGCTTCTCGGCGCGGAGTACGTCCAGGTCTTTGGGCCCCACGAATAGCCTGAAGGCAAGCGGTTTCTGTTCCGGACTCGCCAGGATCGCTTCGAGCGGCTTGGCCGGCTCTTTTTCTTTCCATTCTGGGGGAGTCCAAGCCTGCACGTTGACACGGAATGCCGCATCCGGCGGCGAATCGGGAAGAAAAACACCGACGAAAAAGCGGTCCGCCGACCCTGCCAGTTCCAGCGGGCCGGGAATCAGGCGCTCTTCTTTGATCTTCGTCAGTGTCATCGTCCTCGGCTTTCCCTCTTCCGGCGCCTTGTAGACTGCCAGGCTCCTGGCTTCCGCATCTTTGATGGGCAGCGAGTGGTCTCCGAATCCTCCCGGCCAGGCGACCGCGAGGGGCCGGTAGCGCTCGCCATCGAAAATGCTTGCCTCAACATGGGCCTCGTATCCCTTCCCGAAGGCGAACTCCTTCTCCACCCGGACCTTCCCGTCGCTGTAAGTGAAGCTCACCTTCACTGGCGCCTTTAGAGCGGTTCCCGGGGGATTCGCAACGTAAAACGCCGAGTTTAGCCTGGCACTCAGCGCCTGGTCGTCCAGGTGGATGCTCATCGGAAAGCCCAGCGTTTCGCAGGCGGGGCCGTTGACAACGTCCAAGGGTTTCTCGTTTTCATCGAAATATTTCTTCAAGACCCAGCTCTTCACTTTCGCGCCTTGGGTAGACAAAGTGACCCGGTAAAGATCACCTTCCACAACAATCTCTTCGGTCTTGACGCCTTGCGCGACTGGCAAGGGAACAGGCTTCGGTGGAGGAGTGGGCATGGCCGTAGCGGCGGTCGGTTGAGCAGACGTCGCCTTCGCTGGAGCGGGCGCAGTGGCCTTGGGCGGCCGCGGCGGGGGGAAGAGCGCGCGCCACAACATCAACATGGCGATGGAGATTAGGAAAGCAAGCAGCACGCGCTTTTCTTGGTCCATTCGATTTACCGAAGGTTCCAGGTTTCAGGTGTCAGGTTCCAGGGCTGAGCCGACTGAACAGCAACTTGCTTTACTGTGCAGTCGCATGTATGAACAAGGTCGGCTGCCCGACCTAGCACCTAAAACCTGAAACCTGGAACCTGAAACCTAGCACCTGAAACCTGTCTTTAGGGGACCGGATCGTACCCGCGCCCTCCGAAGGGTCGGCAGCGGAGGAGTCGCTGTACCGCCAGTCGCATCCCTTGCCAGACGCCGCGCTTTTCGATGGCCTCGTAAACATAAGCCGAGCATGACGGATAATAGCGGCAAAAAGAGGGTACAAGCACGGGCGTGAGGCACGTCTGGTAGAAACGAATGAGCCCGAGCGCTGTGGCCCTTATCCCCTTCGAGCTCACGGCCCGGAGTCCGTTCGCGCCTTCTGGGGCTCGGGGGGCTGCTTGGGAAAAATGCGCATGAGCTCTTTCGCCAGAGTCTCGAAAGGGGCTTCCGCCGTCGCGGGGCGAGGATTCACCACGATGTCCCATCCACCCGGGAGGGCGAGGCGATGGCGGCGAAAAACCTCGCGCAGCCGACGCTTCATGCGATTGCGGAGCACCGCATTGCCCAGAGCCCGGGGTACGGTGATCCCCAGTCGCGTTTTGGGCAGGCCATTGGATCGGATAAAGATTGTGCATAGTGGCGTGCTCCGGCGCTGCCCTTCCTCGTAGACCCGGCGAAACTCCGCCCGGCGCAGCAGCCGGAAGATTTTAGGGAAAGCCCGCGGCGCGCATCCGCTCGTCATGGGGTCAGGTGATACCGGCCCTTTTGTCGTCGGCGCTTCAAGGTCCGACGGCCTCCGGGAGTTCGCATCCGCACGCGGAACCCGTGCGTCTTGGCCCGGCGCCGCCGGCTGGGCTGAAAGGTACGCTTCAAGAGTCGCTGCTCCCCTGTTAGGATTTACGTCCAGCGCCTAATCCACTAAAATAGCTGGCGTTCTCTGGTAAGTCAAGCTGCAGGAGCGCAAGGGGCGCAGGACTTGAAAGTGATTTGCGTGACAGGAGGTCGCGTTAAGGTGCTTGTTCCTGCGGCCATATATTAGGATACAGGCATTACCCGGGGATCTCGGCCTTGAAAAACAAAGCCGCGAGCGGTGGTAGCGTCAGGCTGAGGGAGTGAGGGCGGCCGTGGGAGGGGACCGGCTCGGCTTGAAGGCCGCCGAGATTGCCCAGGCCGCTCCCGCCGTAGTCGGGGCTGTCGCCGTTCAGAATCTCTTTCCAAAGGCCGCCGCGGGGCACCCCTATCCGGTAGCCGCTTCGAGCCACGGGCGTGAAGTTGCAAACGACGAGCACGATGTCTTCCGTCGACTTGGCTTTGCGGATAAAACTGAGCGTGCTCGAGGCGCCGTCGTTGCAGTCGATCCACTCGAAGCCCGCCTGGTCGAAGTCCAGCTCGTGGAGCGCGGGCTCGCTCCGGTAGAGCCGGTTCACGTCCTGCACCCATTTTTGCAGGCCCTGGTGCGGCGCGTACTCGAGCAGGTTCCAGTCCAGGCTCTCGTCGTGGTTCCACTCCCGCCACTGTCCGAACTCGCCACCCATGAAAAGCAGCTTCTTGCCCGGCTGCGCGTACATGTAGCCTAAAAGCAGACGAAGATTGGCGAACTTCTGCCAGTCATCGCCGGGCATCTTGCCGAGGAGCGAGCCCTTGCCGTAGACAACCTCATCGTGCGACAGGGGCAAGACGAAGTTCTCCGTCCAGGCGTACACCATGCGGAAGGTCAACTGATTGTGGTGATACTGCCGGTGGATGGGGTCTTTGCTGAAATAGACCAGGGTGTCGTGCATCCAGCCCATGTCCCATTTCATGCCGAAACCCAGCCCGCCCAGATAGGGCGGCCGGGAAACCATCGGCCACGCCGTAGACTCTTCGGCAATCGTCTGGACGCTAGGATGGCTCTTGTAGACATCCTCGTTGAAGCGGCGCAGAAACGCCACGGCCTCCAGGTTTTCCCTCCCGCCGAACTGGTTGGGGATCCACTCTCCCTCGTTGCGCGCGTAGTCGAGATAAAGCATGGAGGCGACCCCGTCTACGCGCAGCCCGTCGGCGTGGTAAACGTCCAGCCAGAACAGGGCGCTCGACATCAGGAAGCTTCGGACCTCATTGCGACCGTAGTTGAAGATGCAGCTTTTCCACTCCGGATGGAAACCCTGGCGCGGGTCCGCGTGCTCGTAGAGGTGCGTTCCGTCGAAGTAGCCGAGTCCGTGCTCGTCGCTCGGGAAATGGGACGGCACCCAGTCGAGCAGAACGCCAATGCCGCGCTGGTGGAGATAGTCGATGAGGTACATGAAGTCCTGCGGTGTCCCATAGCGGCTGGTGGGAGCGAAGTACCCGGTCGTCTGGTAGCCCCAGGAGCCATAAAACGGATGCTCCATGAGGGGCATGAATTGTACGTGAGTGAACCCCATGCGTTCGACGTACGCGGCCAGCTTGGGCGCAATCTCTCGATAGCCCAGCGGACGATGCTTCTCTTCAGGGACGCGCATCCAGGAGCCCAGGTGCACTTCGTAGATGGCGGCGGGGCTGGTGAAACTGTTGCGCTCGCGCCGCCGCCCCATCCACTCCTCGTCTCCCCAAAAATAGTCCAGGTCGTAGACCACCGAGGCTGTCTTGGGCGGTATCTCGCTCCAGAAGGCAAACGGGTCGGCCTTTTCGACTCGATAATCGTCGCTATGGGAGATGACG
>QHZK01000303.1 GCA_003224635.1 Acidobacteriota bacterium
GCAGATCTCGAACGCGGTCCTTTCCCGGCACAACTTCATCCTGCTCGGGCTGCGCGGCCAGGCCAAGAGCCGCATCCTGCGCTCGCTCGTAATGCTGCTCGACGAGGAGGTCCCGTTCATCGCCGGCTGCGAGATTAACGACGACCCCTTGGAGCCCATCTGTCGCGCCTGCCACGAGCGCCTGGAAGAGTGCGGGGACGCGACGCCCATCGACTACCTGTCGCAGGAGCAGCGTTTCGTCGAGAAACTGGCCACGCCCGACGTGACCATCGCCGACATCATCGGTGATCTCGACCCCATCAAGGCGGCGCGCGGCGGGCACGCCCTCTCGAGCGAGCTCACGATTCACTACGGGCTTCTGCCGCGGGCGAACCGCGGCATCTTCGCCATCAACGAGCTTCCTGATCTGGCGGGGAAAATCCAGGTGGGTCTCTTCAATATCATGCAGGAGGGAGACGTCCAGATTAAAGGGTATCCGGTGCGGCTCCCTCTCGACGTGGCGCTCGTCTTCACCGCCAATCCTGAGGACTACACGGCGCGCGGCAAGATCATCACGCCGCTCAAGGACCGCATTGGCTCCGAAATCCGCACCCACTACCCGTCGGCCATCGAGCACGGCATGGCGATTACGGCGCAGGAAGCCTGGACCGACCGCGAGAGCGACGCTCGCCCGCTGATCCCGCAATTTGTGCGCGAGGTCATTGAGAGCATCGCTTTCGAGGCGCGCCAGGAGAAGAAGATCGACAAGCGCAGCGGCGTCAGCCAGCGGATGCCCATCACCTGCCTCGAGAATGTGGTTTCGAACGCCGAGCGACGCGCGCTCAGGAACCGGGAGTCGAAGGCCGTGGCGCGCCTTGCCGACGTCTATGCAGCTCTGCCGAGCCTGACGGGCAAGTTCGAGCTTGAATACGAGGGCGAGATCAAAGGCGCCGACAGCGTGGCCCGCGAAATCATCCGCGCGGCCACGGCCCGCGTCTTCAAGAAGTATTTCGATGGCGTCCCGCTTCACCCCATCGTGCAGTGGTTCGAGCTGGGAGGCAATCTCAAGTATGCCGAGGGTGCGCCGGCGGAAGAAATCTTCGGGCAATTCAAGAAAATCCAGGGCTTGCTCGAAAGGACTCAACCCCTGGGCGTCAAGCCCAAAGACGATCCGGCGATGCTGGTGGCGGCCGCCGAGTTCGTGCTCGAAGGACTTTACGCGCTCAAGAAGATCAGCCGCAATGAGGAACTGGGCTACCACGTGGAACATCGCCGCGCCGAGCCCGCCGCGGAAGAGCCGGGCCCGGTCAGCTCGCGCCGGCGGCCGCTGAATTAGCGGATCAGGGTATAAGAGGAGACGAAGATGCCTGATGACGAAAAGGAACGCGTCGAGCGCATGGAGCGCAACATGGAGTTCATTGTGGAGAAATACATCAGCAGCCGTAACGGTGGGACGTAAAGCGACCGTCCTCCGACAACTGGGTTGCGAATGAAGTTTATCAAGTATTCCAAATTCTCCGGCGACCCCTTCGAGGGCTTGAGCGCGGAGGACCTGCTTCAGCTCCTGCAGGATTTCCTGCTCGGAAGCGGCTTCGATAGCCAGTATTACAACTTCTACGAGATGGACCCCGAGCGTACGATGGAGCAGCTTCACCAGGCGCTCCTCGAGGCCATGAGCGACCGGGGGATGATCCCGCAGGGGCTCCTGGATCAGTTGCTCAAGAACGCCGAGAACTACCAGGACTCGAAGCTTTCCGACTTAATCAACAAACTGCTCGAACGGCTGTCGGAGGAGGGATACATCACCATCGAGCAGCCGCGCGCGGAGCCGGGCCAGCTCAGCCAGCCGCGCGAGGGTGGGCCGATGTCGGGCCCGGAGGGCAAGGCGAAGTTCGAGATCACCGACAAGGCCCTCGACTTCCTGGGTTACAAGACGTTGAAGGACCTGCTGGGGTCGCTCGGCAAGTCCAGCTTTGGCCGGCACGACACACGCGAGCTTGCGACCGGCGTTGAATCGCACGGGGCGACCAAACGCTACGAGTTTGGCGATACGCTGAACCTGGACGTCAACGCCACGCTGCTCTCGGCCATCGCCCGACGCGGTTTCGAAATGCCGCTCGACCTCGAATACCAAGACCTTCAGGTGCGCCAGTGCGAGTACCAGAGTTCCTGCGCCACGGTGCTCATGCTCGATTGCAGCCACAGCATGATCCTTTACGGCGAGGACCGCTTCACGCCCGCCAAGAAAGTCGCGCTCGCCCTGACGACGCTGATCCGCACTCAATACCCGGGCGATTCTCTGCACATGGTGCTGTTCCACGATTCGGCGGAGGAAATTCCCCTGGCCGAGCTCGCGCGCGTCCAGGTCGGGCCGTACTACACCAACACCCGCGAGGGACTTCGCATGGCGCAGCGCATACTTTCGCGCCAGAAAAAAGACATGCGCCAGATCGTCATGATCACGGACGGCAAACCCTCGGCCTTGACGCTGGAGGACGGCAGGATTTACAAGAACGCCTTCGGGCTTGATCCCCTGGTGGTCTCGGAAACCTTGCACGAGGTCGCCCGCTGCCGGCGCAACGGCATCCTCATTAATACTTTCATGCTGGCCTCCGACTACGGCCTGGTTAACTTCGTCCAGAAAGTTACCGAGATTTGCCGCGGCAAAGCCTATTTCACCACGCCTTACACCCTCGGACAGTATCTGCTGATGGACTATATGCAGAAAAAGGTGAAGCACATCCACTGATCTATTTTCGATTTTGGATTTTAGATTTTCGATTCCACGGGGAGGGCGGGCCGTCAGTAACTGACTACGGACAACGGACGTGAGTCATTCCGTGAGCGCCAACCGTTTGGTAAAAATACGGAATTAGGGGGACTACTTGGAGGAAGACCTATGTCCACGGTAGCCGCCGGCAAGACCGCGCCGTCCTTCAATCTCGCGAGCACGGACGGCAACGCTTACTCCCTCAGGGACGCCCTAGCTCGCGGACCGGTGCTCGCAGCGTTCTTTAAGGTCTCGTGCCCGACCTGCCAGTACACGCTTCCGTTTCTCGAGCGCCTGTACCAGCAGTTCCGCGCTCAGAACCTTCAGCTCTGGGGCGTCTCGCAGGACACCGCCCGCGACAGCCAGCGGTTCGCGAAAACTTACGGCGTCACGTTTCCCATCCTGATCGATGAAGAACCGTACGAGACCTCGCAGGAGTATGGACTGGAATACGTCCCCACGCTTTTTCTCATCGCTGCGGACGGCCAAGTGCAGATTTCGAGTGATGGCTTCTCAAAAGTGGACCTGCTCGAAATACAGAAGTATTTCGCCAAACACTTTTCCGTGACTCCTCCGTCCCTGTTCTTGCCCAGCGAAAAAATACCCGAATACAAGCCCGGCTGAGGGTCGAAGAGCTAGGCTTGGTTCAAGCCTGAGTAAGGAGGACTGCCGAGGTCTCCGTGCAGATTCTCGTGCGGCGGGCGTATAGAGCGGTGGCGGTCATCTCGCCGCAAGCTCTACCCAGTAACGGCCCAAGTACAGGCGGGCTGGCTCACCCTTGCTCAGGACCACCTGCAGCGGTCTCGGCAGTTTGATCTGGGCGTCTCTCACTGCGGCGCAATCACCGACCTTTTCCCCGGCCTGGTCGTAGAGGAAGAATCTCGCGCCTTCTGAGCTATCGGGCGCCGGCCTATCGAGACCGAACCCGTAACTTCCCACGCCGAGCTGAACTCCGCAGACTGAAACAGCGCCCTCCGCGATCACCATTCCGATGTATTTCTTTTTGATTTGCGAGCTGTAACCTGAGGTATCGATCAGCGCGAGGAGCAGGCGCGCGCCGGCCGGCGTCTTCAGCAGGACGGCGTTGCGTTTTTCCGTCGGGATGGCGTTGCCCTCGAGGTAAAAATCCTTGGGCACGGCGGAGTCGAACTCCTTGCCGCTTACCTGCACGAACGCGCTCTGGCCAAACGCCTGCTCCGGGCAGGCGCACAGGGCGACGCCGATCAAAGCGAGACCAGCGATCGCTCGCGTTTTCCTCATGGTTCTCCCTTGGGCGGGTTCTTGGCGAAATACTGGTCGAGGCCCGCCGCACCTCGGCCACGCCACGGCAGCGATCGCGGTCAGCGCCACGGCGTTACCCTCGGCACTCCGGAGTTGAGGCCCTCGACTCGGAGCCTGGCGCGTTCGGTTGAAACCGCTCGATGAGTTCGCGGATACGCTGCGCGTCCCGCTTGCGGTGGCCGTGGCTGACAATAGGATTGGAGCCGCCCGACGAGTCGATTCGTATCTCGGACCAGATGAGGCCGGTGCGGATGTTCACGGAAGCCACTTTGGCCATGGCAATACTCTCTTCGTCGGCGCCGAAGAAGCGCGGCGTGACGCGCAAGACGTGCCGCGGGGTGATTTCTATTCGGACCGGAAACAACAAGTTCCCTGCCGTCCATCGGCTCGCCTTGAAAACGTATTTTTCCTCTTGCTCCGCTGACGCCTGCACACTCCTCCTCTCAAGCCCTTGCAATTCTGCCATCGCTCGAAGCTCGAGGCAAGCAATGCGGACGCCGCGGCCGGCTTTAGTTTGGTAGTTTGCTGAAACTCTGCGCGCTGGTTACCGGCTGAGGGCTGAAAACTGAAAACTGGCAATCGACAGCAATGGACTCGACTCCTGTCAACTACTGACAACCGACGACTGACAGCAGCGCGTCGATGTCGCTCTCGTTGTTGTAAAGGTAGGGCGACACTCGGATCATGCCGTGTCGCAAGCTGACCGCGATGTGGCTGGCCACCAAGCGCTGGTGCAGTTTCTCGGTGGCTTCGAGCGAGCCGGCGCCGAAGGCGACAATCGTCGAGCGGCGCTCCGGCTGGGCCGCGGCGGACAACCCGCAGCCACGACTGCGCAGCCCCTCGATCAGGCGATCGAGCAGGCGCGCGCAGTGCCGCGTGACCGTCCTGACGCCGGCGCGCTCGACGTATTCGAGCGAGGCGTCGAGGCCGTGGAGGTTCAAGAAATTCGCGGTCCCCGGCACGTCGAAGATTCGGGCTGCTTTGGGAAGCGTGAGGTCCTCCACGGGGAGCGAGTCAAAATTCTCACTGCCTTCCGCAGACATCCAGTTCACAACCTGCAAATCGAGGCGGTCCTGGACCTTCCAGCTCAGGTAGGCGAAGCCCGTGTCATAGGGGCCGAGCAACCACTTGTAAGCCGCCGCGGCCAGGATATCGACCGGGAGGCCGTGCAGGTCGAGATCGAGCGCGCCCACGCCTTGCGTCCCGTCGACCACGAACAGCGCGCCATGCCGGTGCGCCAGTTCGCCCAGCGCGGCCAGATCAGCCCGCACGCCCGTTGTGTACCCCACCCAATCGAGAGCCAGGATGCGCGTGCGCGGAGTGAGCGCCCGGGCGACGTCGTCCGTGTGAATATAACCGTGGCGAGGCGCAAGCACCGAGACCCGCACGCCCCGCCGGCGCAGGTGAAGCCACGTGAACAGATTCGATGGGAAGTTGGCGCTCGAGACCACGACCTCGTCGCCCGGCTTGAGGTCGAGCCCGGTGGCCGCAATGCCGATACCCTGCGTGGCGCTGTTCGTCAGCGCGATCTCCTCGGCGTCGGCTCCATTCAGCCGCGCCAGCCGGGCGCGCACGCGCTCCGGCAGGTCGAAGTAATCGCGCTCGCCCAGACGGTCCGGACGAAACTTCAAATCGCAGGACTCATGAATGCGCGCGACCGTTGCGCGCGGGAACGGGCCCTGGTAGGCGCAGTTCAAGTAGACGCTGGGCGAAAAGTCCGCAAAGTCCCGCCGGTAATTCTCCGCCGGCCTGCTGGCATCGAGGGTTGCCATGCTTCCTCTTAGAAGTCCCGGGTACGCGCCGACGACCGCAAAGCGGGAGCAAGCTCCCGCACTCCAAAGCTACGCGCCCCACACTCGCTTCAGAAACGGCTTCTCTTTCTTCGCCTGGGCCCGGAGGGAAAGGCGGGAAACGAGAGCGTTGACCTCGGTCTCGGGCAGCCGCTCCACGCCACGCCGCCAATAGATCAGTTCGCGGAGCGCCGTCCAGCGCTCCAGGCAGTGAAGGCACAACCCCACGTGCTTCTCGATCGGCTCCTTCTCGTACCAACTGGTCTGCCCGTCCAGAATTCGGACAAAGTGGCGCAGCGGCGGGCAGTCAGCGCTTTTGGCCGAGCGGGCGTGCGCCAATAGTTCCAACCAGGCCGCCGGCCAGAGGCAAGCGTCCCGGTCCTTCTTGAGGACCGCCGAATAGTCTGCCTGAAGCCGCTCGAGACCCCTTTGAGCGATCGCCGGAGTGATTCTCAACATCTTCTCCAGAGTCCCGTCCGAATATCCGGCCAGTTTCAAGAACAGAATCTCCTGGTGGATGAGGGGCAGGCCCTGGAGCAGAGCATCAACCGTATCGGGCGCAGGCTTCGGAGCCCGGGTGATGTCCTCGGCGGGCTCGAGTTTCGTCGCGCCCCGCTCGAGGAGAAAGCTGCGGAGATCAGCCAGAAACTCGCGCTCCGCCTGGTGATCGAATGACCGGAGGCGTTCAAAATTGTTGGCTGCGAGGGCCAGGAGCGTCTCCTCCCCAAGCCGGGCCCGGCCCTCGCGCAGAAGGGGCAAGTATACGTCGACGAGCTGGAAGACAACCGGCGTATAGTCGCCCAGGAACGCCCGCCAGGACTCAGGATTGCCCGCCTCACAGCCCGCAAGCGTTTTGTGAAAAGTGATCAACTTGGCCCCGGAGGTCACTCGTCCGTGGTGTCAGTGGTCAGTTGTCCGTTGTCAGTAGTTGGGAGTTCAATGTGTCAGTTAGTCAGTCTTTCGGTTTGGCGGTTGGTCAGTCTCAGAACCGACCAATCGAGACACTGACAAACTGACACACTGACGAACTGACCAACTACTTCCGTTGCGCTTCCTGGATGCTCTCGCCCAGATGCGCCAGGATCATCGTTGCGGTGTCGTCGACCGCCTTTGGAAGAGGCGGCGGATTGTA
>QHZK01000304.1 GCA_003224635.1 Acidobacteriota bacterium
AATCCCTACCTCGCGCTCGAAATCGTTTCGGACTTGTGCCGGCGGCAGGAGTTGGGCGATATCTCCCTTGCCGATGCGCTGAGTAACTTCCGCAGCGGCATCGAGGCGGGCCTCAAGAAGATCATGTCGAAGATGGGGATCTCGACGCTCGCCAGTTACCTGGGCGGAAAATTCTTCGAGATCATCGGGCTCGATCGGGAAGTGGTGGACCGGTGTTTCCCCGACACGCGCTCGCTCATCGGGGGACGCAAGTTTGTGGACTTGGCGCGCGACGTCCTCGACCGGCACCGCGCCGCGTTCGGTACCCCGGCGGAAAAGCTCGATTTCGCAGGCCTCTATCGGTTCCGCAGGGGCTTCGAGCGGCACGCCTACAGCCCTGACGTCATCCGCTATCTGCAGAAGGCCGCGAAGGACGGCGACGCGGCCGCGTACCACAAGTTTGCCCGCGAGGTCGACGAGCGCGAGCCGCTGTCCCTGCGTGACTTGTTGCGCTTCCGGCCCACCAGCCCGATTTCGCCGATTGGTATTGACCAGGTTGAACCCGTGGAGTCGATCCTGCGGCGGTTTTCGACGCAGGCCATGTCGCTCGGCTCCTTGAGTCCCGAGACTCAGCGCACGCTGGCCGTGGCGATGAATCGGATCGGGGCCAAGTCCAATACCGGGGAAGGCGGAGAGGACCCCGACGTCTACGTGGATCTGGTCAACGGCGAATCAGCCGCGCACAAGATCAAACAGGTGGCCTCGGCGCGCTTCGGCGTGACGCCCGAATACCTGGTGCGGGCCGAAGAGCTCGAGATCAAGATGGCGCAGGGCTCGAAACCCGGCGAGGGCGGCCAGTTGCCCGCGCACAAGGTGACGCCGCTCATTGCGCGCGTGCGCCGCGCGGTCGAAGGCATCGCGCTCATTTCGCCCCCGCCTCATCACGACATCTACTCGATCGAGGACTTGGCGCAGCTCATCTACGACCTGCGTGAGATCAATCCGCGGGCGCGGATCGGAGTGAAACTGGTTTCGCAGGCGGGAGTCGGCACCGTGGCCTGCGGCGTGGCTAAGGCCAACGCAGACGTGGTGCTCATCAGCGGGCACGACGGTGGGACGGGCGCGAGCCCGCTCAGCTCCATCAAGAATACCGCCTCGCCCTGGGAACTCGGGCTGGCGGAAGCTCACCAGGCCCTGCTGGCCAATGGCCTGCGCAGCCGCGTGCGCCTCAGAGCCGACGGAGGAATGAAGACGGGCCAGCACGTGGTGATGGCGGCGATCCTGGGCGCGAATGAGTTTGGGTTCGGCTCGGCGGCGCTCGTGGCCCTGGCCTGCGTCATGGCGCGCCAGTGCCACCTGAACACGTGTCCGGTGGGAGTCGCGACCCAGCGCGAGGACCTGCGCATGCGCTTTCCGAGCGACCCCGAGCGCCTCATCCATTATCTTCAGTTCGTAGCGGAGCAGGTGCGGACGGTCCTGGCCGAGTTGGGTTGCCGTTCGCTCGACGAGGTCACCGGCCGGACTGAATTGCTCGAGCCGGTCGGCTACAAGGTGCCGGGCCGCGAGGGGCAACTCGATCTCGCGCCGCTGCTGGTGCGGCCCGCCGTGCGCGGCGATTCGGCTGCGAGAGTCGAGGGGTCCGATTGCAGCGGAGCTTCCGAAGCGCCGGGGCAGTTGGCCGTCGGCGACCGTCGCTACACTATTGCTGATCGCACCCGGCGCGGGCGTCCTGTGGATGAGCTCACGCTCAAGACTTGCGACGACGTCAAGTTCGCGCTCAACCTGGGCGTCCCCATCGTGCGTGAGTACGCCATCCGGAACACGAACCGGACCATTGGAGCGAGGGTCTCGGGAGAAATCGCCTTGGTCCACGGGAACAAGGGCTTGGAGGCGCCGCTCGGACCGTCGGGCCAGACGCAGCCCTACACCGCTGAATTCCGTTTCTCAGGAAGCGCCGGACAGAGCTTTGGCGCCTTCTTGACGGGCGGCCTGCGCATGGTCCTCGATGGCGAGGCCAACGACTACGTCGGCAAGGGAATGGGCGGGGGCGAGATCGTCATCCGGCCTCCCAAAGACAGCCGCTTCTTAAGCCACGAGAACACCATCTTGGGAAACGCTGTGCTTTACGGCGCCACCGCCGGGCGTCTGTTTGCTGCCGGCCGCGCCGGCGAGCGCTTCTGCGTTCGCAACAGCGGAGCGACGGCGGTGGTCGAGGGAACGGGCGACCACGCTTGCGAATACATGACCGGCGGCGTGGCGGTGATACTGGGCGAGACGGGGCGGAACTTCGGCGCCGGCATGACCAACGGCGTCGCCTTCGTTTACGACCCTACGGCCAAGCTCGAGCACCGCTACAATCCCGAACTGGTAGCGATCGAGCGCATCATCGAACCCGAGGACTCGCAGTTTCTACGTCAGCTTGTGTTCTTCCAAGCCGAAAAGACCGGCAGCGTCCGCGCCCGCCAAATCCTCGAGAACTGGTCCGAAAGCGTGCTCTACTTCTGGAAAGTCCAGCCGCGCTCGAAACCCCAAGGCCCTGCGCCGCGCACCCGGCCCCTTTCAACCGCCGACACGGCTTCTGCAGAGCCTGCCGCGGTATAGCGGGAAACAACACTACGCAACCGCTGTCCGTTCTCCCTGGACGGCCGCCACTCGAAATTCGGGAACGACCTTCACGTTGGCCCGGATCGATTCGGAAATCAGGCACGAAGACTCGGCGCTGTCCATGATGGTCTGGGCGCGCTCGGCGTCGGCCGTCGTCCTCAGCACCAACAAGGGTCTGACCGTGAATTCGGTGAACCGGTACCTGCCTTCGGCCCGCTCCAGCACTCCCTCGATCTCGCTTTCGTACGACACCAGCCCCAAGTTCGAGCGCAGAGCAAACGCCATGAAAGTCTGCATCAGGCAGGCGTTGACCGTGGCCGCAAAGAGGTCTTCCGGCGACCAACACTCCGGCCTGCCGCCGAACTCCGGGGGACTCGAAGTAGCGAGATCGGCCTTGCCGCTTGCCGAGAGGACCCCTTGCCGGCCTGTCTTCCAACTCGCATTGCTTCGGAACCTGAAGACTTTGTAAGTCCGCTTTGTCTCCACTGGAACCTCCATGTCTCTGAGCGGTGCAAGCTGCTATCATAGCGCGGACAGGAATCATAAGCCAGAAGCGAGAACACAGGTCAATCGCGCCAGCGGAGTGCAGCCATCCCGGCGGAACGTCTCTATACCCCAGGGCTGTAAGGCGACGGAGAGACGTTCCGTCGGAAGGTCTCTACCGCTGAGGCCCTAACGGCGTGTTACGAGCCATCATTTTCGACTTCGACGGCGTGCTGGTGGACAGCGAGCCCCTGATTCTGAGACTCACTCAGGAGATGGCGGCCCACGAAGGCTGGAAAATCAGCGAGGAGGAATACTACCGCGAATACCTCGCTCTTGACGACCGCGGTATTGTGGAGCGCCTCTATCACAGTCACGGGCGGCCCGTAGACGACGCTCGCCGCGATGAACTGGTCAATTGGAAGGCGCGCGCCTACTGGGACCTGATCCGCGACGGACTTCCGCCCCTGCCGGGCGCGGTCGAGTTCGTTCGCCGGCTTGCGGCCGAGTATCCGCTGGCCATTGCGAGCGGAAGCCTGCGGGTGGAGATCGAACACCTGCTCGAGAAGATGGGCCTGCGCGAGGCGTTCCCGGTGCTCGTCACGGCGGACGACGTCGAGCGCTCGAAGCCCGAGCCCGAAGTATTTCTGAAGGCGCTCGCGGGAGTCCGGCAACTACCCTCACTTCAGCGCGACGGCGCTCCCCCGTTGCGCTCTGCGGAGTGCCTGGTCATCGAGGACGCGCCCGCCGGCGTCCGTGCCGCCCACGCCGCCGGAATCAAGTGCCTGGCCCTCGCCCACAGCCGGCCCTCGGACGAGCTCCGGCACGCCGATTGGGTGTACGGTAGTTTTGGCGATGTCGATCTGGACGGGATTGTCCGGGCGTTCTCCCACTCCTAGCGTCCTTGCAGTCGAGGTTGGTTTGACAAGAACTCTCGCGCCAAGGCGTTAAGGCGGAGAGTTTCTCTGGCCGCCGGCTTGCAAGAAGTGCCCGGCTGCTCGTTCTGTTTATGGGCGCGGTGCGTCAACGAATGAGGACCGCCCATCAACAAGGAGGCTCAATGCCTGCTCGAAAGGCTCGTTGCTGCCCCGTTCTTGCGCTCGCCTTGGCAGTGCTGTTCGCGCCCGGCGGCCGAGCCGCTCAGAACACCGAGAGTTCGACGCTGGCAGACCAGAAAGACCTCGCGGTCACAGTCTACAACTCGAATATTGCGCTGGTGCGGGACGTGCGCCGGTTGCGGCTTCCAACTGGCGCCGTGGACCTCCGCTTCATGGACATCGCCGCCAAGGTCAATCCCGCCACGGTCCACATCGTTTCCCTCACCGCGCCCAAAGAGCTGACCGTGCTTGAACAGAACTACGAGTATGATCTGCTGAACCCGCAGAAGCTGCTCGACAAGTATGTGGGGAAGGAAGTGACGCTCGTACGCTTGCGCACAGAGAATAACTCGACCAAGGAAGAGTACGTCAAAGCCGCGCTTCTCGCGAATAACGAGGGTCCGGTGTGGAGGGTCGGGAACGAGATCGTCACCGGCATGGGCTCGGACCGTCTGGTTTTCCCGGACCTGCCCGAAAACCTCTACAGCAAGCCGACGCTGGTCTGGCTGCTTGAAAACGAGCGCGCGGGCGAGCAGACGGTCGAAGCATCATACCTGACCGGCGACATGAACTGGAACGCCGATTACGTGCTCACCGTGGCATCAGACCAGAAGGTCGCGGACTTGAACGGCTGGGTCACCATTGTGAACAACAGCGGGACGGCGTTCAAGAACGCCCAGCTTCAGCTCGTGGCAGGCGAGGTGCACCGGGTGGAGCAGCCAGTAAGCGTGGAAAGCATGGGCATGGCTCGAAACATGGCAAAGGCGGAAAGACCCCAGTTCGCGCAAGAGGCGATCTCCGAGTACCACCTTTATACCCTGGGTCGCCGGACCAATCTGCAAAACAACGAGACGAAGCAGATCAGCCTGTTGTCGTCCACGGGCGTGCAGATCAAGAAGCACTTGGAGGTCGATGGGCAGTCATACTATTACCGGAATCCCCAGCGTCCCGGCGCACCGTTCAAGGACCCGGTGCAGGTTCATCTTAAATTCAAGAACTCTGAAGCCAACTCGCTCGGGCAGCTGCTGCCGGCGGGCACGGTGCGTGTTTACCAAGGGGACTCGAAGGGCCGCGTTCAGTTCATCGGCGAGGACCACATCAGCCATACCCCCAAAGACGAAACGCTCGACTTGCACATCGGCAATGCCTTTGACGTGGTCGAGGAAAGGAAGCAAACTGATTACAAGATCCTCGCCCACGACACTTACGAGATGGCGTATCAGATCACGCTGCGCAGCCACAAGCCTGATGCCATCACTG
>QHZK01000305.1 GCA_003224635.1 Acidobacteriota bacterium
AACACGCGCTGGGGAGCGGCGTGATCGTCAATTCCGACGGATATATCGTCACCAACAACCACGTCATCGCGCACGCCAGCGACATCGAGGTGCTGCTGTCCGACAAGCGGACCTTTAAGGGGAAGGTGGTGGGCGCCGACCCGCAGACGGATGTGGCTGTGATTAAGGTCCAGGGTCGAGACCTGCCGACGGCATCCCTGGGCGATTCGTCAAACCTCCGCGTGGGGGACACGGTGATGGCGTTTGGGGAGCCCTTCGGGCTCGGCTTCACCGTTACGCGCGGGAGCGTGAGCGCCCTCAGCCGCTCGCTGTACGACCCGAACAAATTCGAAAGTTTCGTTCAGACTGACGCGGCCATCAACCCGGGCAACTCGGGCGGGCCGCTGGTGAACGTGCGGGGACAGGTGGTGGGCATTAACACGGCGATCGTCCCCGGTCAGGGGCCGGGAGGCGAGAGTAGCTTTCTGGGTATAGGATTCGCGATCCCGTCCAACATGGTCAAGCATGTGATGGGAGATCTGGTCAAGAGCGGCAAAGTGACGCGAGGTTACCTGGGGGTTAAAATCGGGCCCTTGGACGACAAGCTGGCTCGCCAGTTCCACGTGCCCGATACGGCGGGCGCGCTGATAGACTCGGTCACGCCCGGCGGCCCGGGAGACAAGGCCGGCTTGAAGCCGGGGGATGTGGTTCGCAAGGCTGATGGTCAAACCATCGAAGACTCGAGTCAACTGCAGACGTTGGTAATCGACACCAACCCGGGAACGCCGGTCACGCTCGATATCCTGCGTGACGGCAAGCCGATGACCGTGCGGGTCACGTTGGGGGAGCGGCCAGCCGACCTTGCTGCGACCGTTGTGCCGGGTAGACAATCTGAGGGTGCCCTGCGGGGCGTTACGGTGCAGAACCTCACGCCGGCCCTGCGCGACCAGTTGGGCATACCTAGCAGCGTCAGCGGGGTGGTGATCAGTGACCTCGACTCTAATAGCCCGGCGGCGCAGGCCGGACTGCAGCAAGGAGACGTGATTGAAAGCATCAACCGCCACCCGGTGGAATCGGTGGCGGCATTCAACCGTCTGGCGGCGGAGGCTAAAGGTGAGACACTGTTGCAGGTCAATCGCGGCGGCGAAGGGCAGTTTGTCGTGATTTCGCCCGGCGGCGGTGAGCAGGGCGGCGACGACGAGTCACAGTAAGAGCGGGAGCGCGGGCGTCTCGCCCGCAGGTCTTCGCTGCGCGAAGAAGCGGCCAAGCCTGCCCTGAGCGGAGCGAACGGGATGGCCGCGCTCCCAGGAGGACCGGAGGGCCATTCGAGGTCCTCCCCCTACGGCGGCAGTCAACGTACCAACAAGCCGGTCACGGCGACCGCCACGCCCGCCGCCGCGGACGCGATTCCGAGCTTCCAGAAGGCGCGCCGACGGGTGATCAGTGTCATGGAAGCGATCACCAGTCCGGCTTCGAGCAGCACCTCGCCCAGGTCGAAGCGGTCGGCCTTACGCTGTTCGAGCGCCACCTCCTTCTCGTAGTCGCGGGCCTCGGACTGGATTTCCTGCTTCTGATCGTCGTAGCGTTCGATCTCGCGGCTGTACTTTTCCTTGACCCTCACCACCCGCGGGCTGTCCTTCAAGTCCATAATCGACATCAGGTCCAGGAACAGCTCGTAGGTGTGCCGGCGGATGTTCTTCGCCTGGTACTCCGCCCAATGGTCGCTGGCCCGGCTCTGGTTCAGCAACTCTTCGGTGTGGGCGCGATGGCCGAGCAGGGAGACCGCCGCCACCAGGACCGCCAGGATCGCCATAGTGATTGTCACCGGCGCCAAGCCGGGATCGTGGTGGGCCTCTTCGGCGTGTTCGTGCAGTTCGTGGAGTTCCTCGCTCATGGCGCTTCCGTGCGCTCCGGGCCTCCGTTGCGGCGGGCGAGTTTATCTACTATATCAATCAGCCCATTGAGCTTGTCGGCAGTTTCCGACAGAGTCTGGGCAGTTTCCGACAGAGCCTGGTCCAATCGCTCCACGTGATGGGCGAGCGACATGCACACATCAACCAGGTTGCGGACCATCCCGTCCGTGCGTTCCTGGGCTGCCTCCAGCCGCGCCTGCGATTCCCGGAGCTGTTGAATATCGACGGCGAACTTCGCCTGCTGCTCCAGGATGAACTCCATGATCTTCTCGAAGTCGCGCGGCTTCTGATTTTCCATTATCCGAGTTCCCTTTTGCGACTCGCAATTCGAGCCGGCGCTGGTTCGCGTTTTCCCAGCACCTGGATTTCCGCTTGCAGGCAAACTGCAAGACCACACTATGCTATGAAGACCGGCTGGAAGCGGAGGCGGCCGCCGGAGGTTCGCTGGCGGCGCCGTGGCACTTCTTATACTTCTTGCCGCTGCCGCAGGCTTCCTGCTCAAGACCCCCGACGAAGAGGAAGAGCTGTACCGGCAGTACCAGCGGCGCAAGCGGCGCGAACAGCAAGAGATGAGAATGGCTGGCGCGGGCGCGATGCAGAAACCCGAGCAGGTGATCTTTCCACTGCGCGTCCACCACCTGCAGCATGATCATGCGCTCGTGGGCGCGCATGCGCTCCTCGCCCCACACTTTCTCGCGCTCGGCGTAGCGCTGGTGCGCGACGGACTTTAGCTCCTCAATAAGCTGGTCCAGTCCCTTGGGATCGTAATTCAGATTGTGCTGCCGCAGGTCAATGCCGAAGCGGTTCCAGAACTCGGTGCGCAGACCTTCCTTATTCCATTCGTCGGGGTGCTGGTCCTTGGGGCAGAAGGTGCCGACCAGCCAACTGACCACGCGGTCCATGGCGTCCCGGATCTGTTCCTGCTGGTTCTGCCCTTCGAGCAGCGCGCGACGCAGCCCGTAGACGGTCTCGCGCTGCTTGTTCATGACGTCGTCGTACTCGAGCAGGTGTTTGCGGGACTCGAAGTTCTGGGCTTCCCAGGCCTTCTGCGCGGCCTGGATGCGCTTCGTGATCAGCTTCGACTCGATGGGGATGCCCTCTTCCATCCCCAGCTTCAGCATGAGTTTTGAGATGCGCTCGCCGGCGAAGATGCGCAGCAGGTCGTCCTCGAGCGAGAGGTAGAAGCGCGACGAGCCTGGGTCGCCCTGACGGCCGGCGCGCCCGCGCAACTGATTGTCGATGCGGCGGGCCTCGTGGCGCTCCGTCCCCAGGATGTGCAGGCCGCCCAGTTCGACAACCTGGTCGTGCTCCTTGTCGGTCACGGTCTTGAAGCGGGTGACGAAGTCCGTCCAGTTCTGCCGCCATTTCGAGTAGGCGTCGACGTAGGCGTTGTACACGTCGTCGGGCGAACTCGCGGGAGGCCGCTCGGGCGGCTCGGGGTCGATCCCTTGCTCGCGGTACTTCTCGGGCGCCCGGCGGAACTCTTCGCGGGCCATGAACTCCGGGTTGCCGCCCAGCAGAATATCGGTGCCGCGGCCCGCCATGTTGGTCGAAACGGTGACGGCCCCGACGCGTCCGGCCTGCGCCACAATCAGCGCCTCGCGTTCGTGTTGCTTCGCGTTCAGGATGTTGTGCTTGACCTCGCGCTCCTTGAGGACCTCGACCAACCGCCGGGGAGAGCATTGGACTTCGATGAGGTAGTCGATGAGGGGCAAAAACTTTTCCACTGATGCGCTCTGCGCCGGGACGCTCGAGCTTCCCGAGGCGACGCCGTTGACGCCCTTCACCAATTCGACGATCGCAGGCGCAATGGACTCCTCAGCGGGCGGCAGCTCGCGTCCGGCGTAACCCTGCCGGGCCTGCCTCAGAATAGCCTCGACGAATGCGGCGCGGTTCCCGTTCGCTCCCGACGCCAGCGACGCGTAGCGCCTCTCCCTCAACATCTTCCTGACTTCGGAAGCGGTCACGCCGGCGCGAGTCAGCCATTCCATGGCGGCGGCGTGGCGCGCTGCGAGCTCGGCGGCCCACCTCTCGAGCTTTGGGCCCTCCAGGCCCGCGGCCTTCAAAAGCTCCTGCAGCCGCCCCGGGAGGAAGCCAGACTTGCGCGACTGGGCGCTCAGCTTCTCCGATTTCTCGATGGCGATGGTCCCGACCAGGACGGGCTGTCCGCGCAGGTGATACTCCTTGATCTCCTCGATCACGGCGTTGAACTTCTCGCGCTCCGTGCGGTAGACCACGTCGGGGAATTCGTGACGGATCAGCGCGCGGTTGGTGGGGATCACGACGACTTCCAGGTTGTAAATCTTCTCGAACTCCGCCGCCTCGGTCTCCGCCGTGCCGGTCATGCCGCCCAGCTTCTTGTACATGCGGAAGTAGTTCTGGAAGGTGACGGTGGCGAGCGTCTGGTTCTCCTTCTCGATCTTGACGCCTTCCTTGGCCTCGATGGCCTGGTGGAGCCCGTCCGACCAGCGCCGGCCCGGCATCAGCCGCCCGGTGAACTCATCCACGATGATTACTTCGCCGTCCTTCACCACGTAGTCGCGGTCGCGCTTGAAGAGCGTGTGGGCCTTGAGCGCCTGATAGACGTGGTGGATATAGTCCATGTTGGCCGGGTCGTAAAGGTTGTCGAGACCCAGCAGCTTTTCCGCCTTCTCAACGCCCGGCTCCTTGATGCTGGCCTGGCGGTGCTTCTCGTCGATGTCGTAGTCGTCGCCTTCCTTGAGGGAGGGAATAATCTTGTCGATTTTGTAGTACTTCTCCGTGGACTCTTCGGAGGACCCGGAAATGATCAGGGGAGTGCGCGCCTCGTCGATCAGGATGGAGTCCACCTCGTCCACGATGGCGTAATGGTGCGCGCGCTGCACGCAGTCGGCGAGGTCGAACTTCATGTTGTCGCGGAGGTAGTCGAAACCGAACTCGTTGTTGGTGCCGTAAGTGACATCGGAATTGTAAGCCTGGCGGCGCTCCTCGTCGTCGAGGTCGTGGACGATCACGCCCACGCTCAGGCCCAGCAGGCGGTAGATGGGACCCATCCAGGCGGCGTCGCGGTTGGCCAGATAGTCGTTCACCGTGACCACGTGCACGCCCTTGCCGGTGAGTGAATTCAGGTAAACGGGCAGGGTCGCCACCAGCGTCTTGCCCTCGCCGGTCTTCATTTCGGCGATCTTGCCCTCGTGCAGCACCATGCCGCCGATCAACTGCACGTCGAAGTGGCGCATGGCGAGGGTGCGACGCCCGGCTTCGCGGCACAGGGCAAAGGCCTCGACCAGAAGGTCGTCGAGCGTCTCGCCTTCGGCCAGCCGTTTCTTGAACTTCTCGGTCCTCAGGGGGAACTCGGAATCCGGAAGTTGCTGCATCTCCGGTTCCAGCGCATTGATCGCCTCGATCCTCGCCTCGAGGCGCTTGAGCTCGCGCTCGTTCTTGGTCCCGATGACCTTGCCCATCGCAATTTGAAAGAGATTTCCCATGCTGTCCTGCGCACGCTATCCAAAGCCTGTTGAAATCATTTTACATGCTATTCGTTAGATGCGCAACGCGGCCGCGAGGCCCTGGTCTGCGGGGTCGCAGAATATTCGAATCCCCAGTCAAACGGTGTTTGCCCGGCCCCGTGAATTTCGGATTTCGATTTCAGCGCGCTCCTGTTAGAATAAGTCGAAGGGGATTTCTCGCAAGGTGACGGCAGTGACGAACGAGTTCCCAACTGCTTACCGCCTGCTGCCGAGTGTGCTGCTGCTGGGTTTGGCGCTATCGGCGGCTGCGGGTTCGGAGAAGCCCTCTGCCGAGGAGCAGTCCGGATCATCGAAAGATAGTCCGGCGAAAAATAGTGCGACGAAAGGTCCGGGCCATCGAAAAATAGTGCGGCGAAAGATAGTGCGGCGAAAGATGGCACGGCCCACCAGACCCGCCGCGACGTTCGTCTGGACCTCATCCGGGGTCTCCAGAGCGAAGTCGCAGTCGCCAAAATCGCCATGCCGAGAGGCAAGCACGGCGTCTACCTGAACGCTCGGGGGCAGCTCGATCAGGGCAAGGCCGATGCCGAGCTGCGGCAGAACGGCGCCGCGGTCCGCCCGGGCATGCCGGTCGAGATCACGAAGCTGACCTTCAAAGGCGACCGCATCACATTTGAAATCAACCACGGCGGAAAATCGGGAAAGAAGTGGTACCAGCACATCTATATCGGCATGGGCACGGCGGACCAGCCCATCGTGCCGGACAAAAACACTCCCATCCTGGCCTACGGCTCGTGGATTTCACTGAAAGTCCCCGGCAAGCTCGAAGACCTTACGGTGCCTCGGGTGAAAACGCTGCTCGCGGCCGCGCTGGACTTTGAGCGTCACGCGCCGACGGTGCTCTACTCCGCTTCGGTGCCGCCCAAGATCAAAGAGGCGATCAAGAAACACGAGGTCCTGGCGGGCATGGACCGCGACGCAGTGCTCTCCGCCAAGGGCCCGCCAGACCGCAAAGTCCGCGAGGTGCGTGAGGGCGCAGAACAGGAAGATTGGATTTACGGCCTTCCGCCCCACTCGCTGTTCGTCACTTTTGACGGCGACACCGTTACCGCCGTTCACCAGTATTGAAAGCAATGAGCTTTCCGCAGTCAGCGCTCAGCAAAGATCTTGTTCTATTTACCCAGGATCACATTGATCCCTGAAACCAGCAGATCCAATTTGGCCTGCGGGAGCCTACCCACCCGCACGGTGAGGAGCTCCTTATCGAGACTGACGATCTGCGACACGTTTGCCACCGAGTCCCTCGGCAGCCCGGTAAGGCGTGCTGGGAGGGAGACATTCCCTGGCGCCCCCGCCCATTTGAGATTGCTGGTCAGCGGAACGCATACTACGGTGCCGATGCGGCTCCGGTTTAAGGCGTCACACTGCGCGACAACAACCGGCCTCCGGAACCCGGGACCGGAGCCCGCTGGCGCAGGCAGGTCCGCCCACCAGACCTCGCCTTGTGAGATTACCACTCGCTTCGCTCTAGGATGCGACGCGTCGCGGCGGAAACGAACGAATCCTTGGTTTCTCCTAAATCCGCACAGACGCTATCCATCGCTTCGGTCACCTGGTCCGGGGCGTGGCGCGCCAAATACTCCCTGAGCGCGTCGCTAAACAGCCGGCTCCGCGACCTCCTGGTCCGCCGCGCAAGACGCTCTGCGCCCTCGAAAATGTCGTCCGGAATCGACACTGCTGTCTTCATACCAACAGTATAACCACAGAGCTGCCCGCAAGCAAGCCATCAAACGGCCTGGCAAACGGTCTGGCGGCGACTCATTTTGAAAGGAGTCGCTGCCTTTGGCATTTGCCTTTTGATTTCGCCTTTTGCTATCTTGCCTGTGGCGACCTATGGGGCAAACTTCCGAGACTTCATTCGCGACCGCTGTCTCGACGTTTCGCGAGCGCCCTTCCCTGCGCGACTGGATTGAGCGGCTGCTCCCCTACGCCAGCGTGGTGGCGCTATTCACCGCGCTCTCCATCCTTTCCCCTTACTTTCTGACTGTCCAGAACCTCTCGAGCGTGTGCCGCCAGACCGCCGTGATCACGATCATCGCGCTCGGCATGACGATCATCATGATCTCGGGCGGCATTGACCTCTCGGTCGGGTCGGTGATGGCCTTTGCGGGGATTTGCGGCACGCAGCTGCTCGAGTCGAGGCAATCCCTGGTGGCGAGCGTGGCGGGGGCGATGCTCGCCGGCGCGGCGTGGGGACTCCTGAATTCCGCCCTGATCACCCTGCTCAAGGTCAGCCCGTTCATCGCCACGCTCGGCACGATGGGCGCAGCGCGGGGAGTCACGCTGGTCATTACGAACGGCATGCCGGTCGTCAATCTGCCCAGCTCGTTCGGACGCCTGGGCGACGGCAACATCTTCCGGATCGTCCCCGTGCCCCTCGCCATCCTGGTGGCGCTGGCGTTGCTCACGGGATTCATCCTGAAGTACACTCGAATGGGGCGATACGCCTATGCGATCGGCAGCAACGTCGAAGCGGCTCGATACGCGGGCGTCCCCATCCGGCGTTATCTGGTCGCCATCTACACCTTCGGCGGCGCGCTGACGGGCCTTGCCGGGATGATCGAAGCCTCGCGGCTGGTGACCGGCCAGCCTACCGCCGGCCAGGGCTACGAGCTGAGCGTGATCGCCGCCGTGGTGATCGGCGGGGCGAGCCTTTCGGGCGGCGAAGGCACCGTGGCGGGCACAATCG
>QHZK01000306.1 GCA_003224635.1 Acidobacteriota bacterium
GAGACGGACCATCTCTTCCAGGCCTGGTTCCCCACCAGCGTCCTGGTGCGAACCTCCGTCAAACCTCTGAGCGTGGGCCGCGCCGTGGCCAATGCCGTTCGTGGGGCCGATCCGAACCTCCCCATCGGGCATGTCCGCTCGATGGAAGAGATCCTCTCCATTTCGGTGGCTTTCCAGCACTTCCTAATGACCTTAATGAACGTTTTTGCGGGGCTCGCCCTGGTTCTGGCGGCGGTGGGGATTTACGGCGTGCTGTCCTACTGGGTGCGTCAGCGGACGCGTGAGATTGGCGTTCGCATGGCCCTGGGCGCCGAGCGCAAGACCATCCTCCTTTGGGTGGTAAAACAGGGCATGACCCTAGCGGTTTACGGAGTGGCAGGAGGGGTCGCGGCTGCCTTGGCGCTTACGCATCTTATGACGAGCGTTCTCTACGGCGTCAAGCCCACCGATCCCCTGACGTTCATCGCCGTCTCCGTGGTATTGATTACCGTGGCAATGATCGCGAGCTACGTCCCGGCGCGGCGCGCGACGAAAGTCGATCCGATGGTGGCGCTGCGCTATGAATGATGAAAGGCCTACCGCTGATCGCTGCCGCTTAGATGGCATCAGGGGAGGAGGCGAAAGGCGGCAACATGGTTAGGGCGGACCCGCCCGAAGTCACGACGATCCGTGGTGACAAGGGCACGAAGTTTCAGACGCTCCGCAACGGACACAATGGAAGCATCTACGAACCCGAGAAACTCGTAGGTGCGAAGAAGCTGGGCCGAGCGCTCCAGGTCAGCCAGCGTCAGGTTCTCCACGGCGATCTCTCCAGCGGCGAGGGAGTCGGCAAATCGCGTTTCCACCGGAGGGCCCAGCCGTTTCCGAATGAGATAAGCCGCCTCGGGGATCACCGTGACGGGGACCAGCAGCGACTGGCGTTGCTCCTTCAAGAAATCGCGCATTGGAATATGCCACGCGTCGTCGGCGTCGGCGAGCGCGTAGATAGCCCCGGTGTCGAGCAACAGAGTCACGATTATTCCCGTCGTCGTGCAGCTCGGCGGGCGCCCGGCGAGTGCGGCGCGAGGTCGCGCCAAAGCAAGGTTTCCGCTCGTTCAGAGGTGTCACGGTGACCGCTGCGCCCTGCCGCTAGAAACTTCAGTTGCAGGCCCTCGTGCCGCCTCAGTTCGGCAAGGTAGCGGCCCAGAGCGTCTCTGACTAGCGTGGCAATCGGCAGGCCCTTGCGACGCGCCAAGGCGCGCAACTCTTGGTCCGTTTCCTCATGGAGAAAGAGAGTGGTGCGCTTCATATATGACGTATGTTGACATATACTCGCTCACATGTCAAAACCTCGGGCTGTCGGTCCTTGGCCTTTTGCCTTTGACCATTTGCTGAACACGGAGACAAAGGACGAAGGACAATATGGACAAGTGGGAAAAGGCCATGAGCACACTACTGCAGGACCTCCGCTACGGCTTGCGCAGGCTCGCGAAGGCTCCCGGCTTTACTATCGTAGCGGTGGTTACGTTGGCCCTGGGAATCGGGGCCACGACAGCGGTATTTAGCGTCGTGGACCGTCTCTTGTTTCGCGCGCTTCCGTATCGCCACGCCGACCGCCTGGTCTCCTGGGGAGTCACCGCGCCGATCGAACAAGACGAATTCATGCTGGGAACCCCTTACGTTCGGTTGCGCGGGCATTTCGCAGTGTTTGAAGCGGTCACATCCTTCACTCCCGGCAACGCCGAATGCGACCTCACTGATCAGAATCCCGCCCGTTTGAGTTGCGCGCGGGTGGAATCCACTTTCCTTCCCACCTTCGAGGTACAGCCGCTCTTTGGCCGTAATTTCACTCGCGAGGAAGACCAACCTCGCGCACCCAAGGTGGCGCTCATTTCCTATGGATTCTGGCAGGGCCGGTTCGGGGGTGATCCGGGCGTGGTCGGCAAGACGATCTCGCTCGATGCCCAGCCCGCTCGGATTGTTGGCGTACTCCCTCAGGACTTCGAGTTCCCTACTCTGGCCCAGGCCGACTTGCTGCTTCCCCAGGCGCTCGATGAGGCGGCGCAGCGTCCGCCCAACACCGGCAGAGTCCTGAGGACCTTCGCCCGGCTCAAGCCGGGCGTGACGGTCGCGCAGGCTACGGCAGCGCTCCAGCCGTTATATCCTCAATTCATCGAGTCGGCTCCGCCGCAGTTTCGGAAGGAAATCAGGCTCACCGTTCGCTCGCTTCGGGACCGCCAGGTGCGCGAGGTGCGTCTCGCATCTTTGGTCTTGTTCGCTGCCGTGCTGGCAGTGCTCTTGATCGCCTGCGCGAACGTGGCGGGCCTGCTGCTGGCGAGGGCAGCCAGCCGCCAGCGGGAGCTCGCGATGCGCGCGGCGCTGGGTGCGGGGCGATGGCGACTGGTTCGCCAGGCTTTGACCGAGAGTTTGCTCCTGGGATTGACGGGAGGGGCGGCGGGATGCCTGCTGGCGCAAATCCTGCTGCGCATCTTTGTGACCATCGCTCCGCAGGGGATTCCTCGGTTGTCGCAAGCGAAACTCGACTTGAGAGTACTCGCATTCGCGCTCGGATCGTCACTCCTTTGCGGAGCCCTGTTCGGCCTTGCGCCGGCGCTTCGGACGCCGCGGCCCGAGACCCTCGCTGGGTGGCGCGCGACAGGTGTCGACCGGCAGCGCTTCCGCCAGGCGCTGGTCGCGATGCAGGTTGCCGTGTGCTTGGTCCTGCTTGCGGGCGCGGGCCTCCTGCTTCGCAGCCTGTGGAACCTGGAGAGCCAACCGCTCGGGATAAGCGCCGACCGTGTAGTGACCGCCAGCATCAGCCTTGGCCAGCTCTACCCCGAGGCCGCTCGGCAGGTGGCTTTCTTCGAGGAACTCGAACGACGCCTCAAGCGGCTTCCCGGCATCCAGGAGCTTGCCCTCAGCGATTCCCTTCCACCCGGCGGCTGGGAACACTCTCGCGTCTATGCATCGATCGAGGTCGAAGGCCGCCCGCGCTTTGCGGAGGGGACGGGCGGCATGGTGACCTGGCGGTCCGTCACACCAGGGTATTTTTCGGCGCTGGACATACCCATCATCCGAGGGCGCGGCTTTACAGAAGAGGATCGCAAACCGAATGAGCACGTCCTGGTGCTGAGCGATGCCCTGGCGCGGCGACTGTTCCCAGGCGAAGACCCGCTTGGCCAGCACTTGCGTTTGGGACTCGAAGGACCGTGGTTCACCGTGGTAGGGGTTGCCGGCAACGTGAAAAACGCCGGACTGTTCAACCGCGAGGACCCTGAGTACTACCTGGTCCGAAGGCACACACAAGAAGACGCCTTCAGCGCTTCCACCGTGATCATCCGGAGCGCGATAAATCCTCAAGCCATGGCGCGCTGGGTGCGCTCGGAAATCGCGGACGTTGATCGAACCTTGCCGGTCACGATCGAGACCATGAAGCAGCGGGTAGGCACATTTGCCGAGCGGCCCAGATTCGATGCGACACTGCTGGGTTTGTTCGCCCTGATAGGTATTTTGCTGGCGGCGGTCGGGATCTACGGCGTGATCTCGTTCCTGGTGACACAGCGCACCCAGGAAATCGGCGTGCGCATGGCGCTCGGAGCGACCCGTGGGGACATTCTGCGACTCTTTGCGGGACGCGGGCTGAAGCTGATTGCAGTCGGCGTCGCGCTGGGGCTCGTTGCCGGATTGGCTGTAACACGCGTCGTCGCCAGCCTGCTTTATGGCGTCAGCACGGACGACCCTTCGACGTTCGCGGCCGTGGTCATGGGACTCGCCGGGGTCGCTTTCCTCGCCACTTACATCCCTGCGCGGCGGGCGACGAAGGTCGATCCCATGGTGGCGCTGCGTTGTGAATGATGAATTCTGAATGCTGAATTATGAATGACGAACAGCGGTAACCGCGGTCAGCGCCGTTTTGACCGTGGGCATTTGACCTGCAGGAAAGAACAACACGGTTAATCAAGTCACAAAACGAATTGACCGTGGCCACCCGTGGGAGCTGCGAACGGAAAACTGGCGACTGACAACGGACGACTGAGGTCTTCGAAATGATCCAGTTACAAAATCTCGAGAAATCCTATCCTTCCGGCCCCGGAAGATATTACGTCCTTCGGCGGATCAACGTCGAAGTAAAGGACGGTGAGTTCGTGACCATCATGGGCCCGTCGGGCGCCGGGAAGTCCACCTTGCTGGCTATTGTCGGTATGCTCGACGGGGAATGGAGCGGTGAATATCACTTTCTCGACCATGCCGTCCACAAGATGAATGTCAAGCAGCGGGCTGAGCTGAACAAGCGCTATATCGGGTTCGTGTTTCAGCAGTACCATCTGCTCGACAACCTCACGGTCGCCGAAAACCTGGACATCCCCCTCTCCTACCGGAACGTCAAGGGTTCGGAGCGCCAGTCGATCGTGGCCGACACGCTCGACCGGTTCCACATCGTCGGCAAGAAAGACCTCTACCCCAGCCAGCTTTCGGGCGGACAGCAACAACTCGTGGCTGTGGCGCGGGCCGTTGTCGCCAAGCCGAAGCTGATTCTGGCCGACGAGCCCACGGGCAACCTGCACTCGAGTCAGGGCAAGGAGATCATGGACCTCTTCAAGAAGCTGAACGATGAGGGCACCACCATCATTCAGGTCACCCATAACGAGGCTTGGGCGGCCTACGGGGACAAGATCATCAATATTGTGGACGGGTGGATATCCTAAGAGCAGTGACAAGTGGCGAGTGACAAGTGACGAGAAGTCGGGAGGTCACGAGGTAGGGCGTCCCCACCCGCAAATCATATAGGCTGAACGATCGCTCTTAGTCAGTTCTCCGTTGTCCTTTTTCATTAGTCCTTTTTCGTTGGTGAATCGTCTTGCCGACGAGAACAAATGACCAAGGACCAAGGACAAATGACCAAGGACGACTGACGACTGACGAAGCAATGAAGCCCAACCCCAACGCGCCCCGAGTCCTGATCGCTGACGACCAGCGTGACGTGCTGGAATCTTTGCGCCTGCTGCTCAAGGGAGAGGGATACCAGATTGAGGCTGTCACTTCGCCTGCGGCGGTATTCACGGCGGTCGAGGCGGGGGACTTCGATTGTCTGCTCATGGACCTCAACTACGCCCGCGACACCACCTCCGGCGAAGAGGGGTTGAACCTGCTGGCGCGCCTTCAGTCTCTGGACAACACTCTGCCCGTGGTGGTGATGACGGCGTGGGGCAGCGTCGAGCTGGCCGTCGAGGCGATGCGGCGGGGGGCGCGCGACTTCATCCAGAAGCCGTGGGAAAACGCCCGGCTCATCTCCATTCTTCGCACCCAGATCGAGCTGAGCCAGGCCCTGCGACGAGGCCTGCGCCTGGAGGCGGAGAACCGCCTGCTGCGCGCCGAAGGGCGCCCCCAACTGATCGCCGAGTCGCGGGCCATGCAGCCCGTCCGCGAGCTGATCGCGCGCGTGGGGCCTTCGGACGCGAACGTCCTCATCACGGGCGAGCACGGCACGGGCAAGGAAGTCGCCGCCCAGACGCTGCACGCCCTCTCCACTCGCGCCTCGAAGCCGATGGTCACCGTCAACGCGGGCGGCCTCTCCGAGGGAATTTTCGAGAGCGAGTTGTTTGGCCACGTGCGCGGCGCCTTTACGGACGCCAAGGCTGACCGCGTGGGCCGCTTCGAGCTGGCGGATGGCGGGACGCTGTTCCTGGATGAGATCGCCAATGTCCCCCTTAACCTTCAGGCTAAAC
>QHZK01000307.1 GCA_003224635.1 Acidobacteriota bacterium
GAACGCGAGCGAGGTGGGCGAAAGACTCGCCACTGGGGTCGATGTGCCGGACGAAACCCCACTGCCGGTGAGGCTGATCTTTTGGGGGCTGCCGGTGGCGCTGTCGGTGATGGTTACGCTTCCGGTCCGAGTCCCTGTCGCCGTCGGTTTAAAGGTCACGCTGATCGTGCAACTGCTCCCGGTCACGAGGGACGTCACGCAAGTGCCGAGCCCGCCAAGAGCATAGTCACCGCTGATCGCGATGCTGCTGATCGCCAAAGTGGCGCTGCCGCTGTTGGTGAGCGTCGAGACCTTCGCCGCGCTCGTCGTCCCTACCGTCTGATTGGGGAACGTTAAGGAAGTGGGTGAGAGGGTCACCGCCCCTGAGGTCGAGATAGAGCCGGGATACTCGTAGGCGCCGATGTCAAACACCCCTGCCTGGGGCCGGCTTCTGCCGTCGTAGTCGGTGGTCGGCGCGCTGTTGCTCGTTCCCTTGTTAATCGCCGGGCTGGAGGACTGGAGATGATAGTCGCCAGTGGTACCTCCGGTGAAGTTCACGAAGAGCGGATTGGCGCTCACTGTTCCCGTCGCCGTCAGGCCGTTCTGCAATGAAATGTTGACCGGCGTGTTGCCGAAGACGAGGTTGTCGGTGTAGGTGTTGTGCGTCCCCGTCGAGCCTTCCTCGACGATGCCGCCGTCCGTGCCGATATTGTTAAACACGATGTTGTTGCTGACCACCGTGTTGTCGTCGGTCACGCCCGACCCGCTCCCCGCGCCCACCACGATGCCGCCCGTGGCGTTGTTGAAAATGGTGTTGTTCACGATGATCTCGTTCGTCGCGCTGTGCCAGAGCTGGATGCCCCAGCCGGAATTGCGGAACGAAATGTTATTGTAGACGTGAGCATTCGATCCCGCATTGCTCGAATTGGCGATGTAAATCCCGTGAATGTAATTGCACGCGGCAGGGTAGGGACCGTTGTCGTGGGCGTAGTTGCCGATCACCTGGGCGTTGGTCGAGTCGACCACGATGCCCCCGCCGCCCGTCGAGCTGCAACCGTTCGAGTTCTGCACGCTGTGGACGTTGTTGCCGATGATCTGCGTGGCGTTCCCGGCGGTGTAGATGGCGTTGCAGCAGCCCGTCGGCCCGGTTACGTCGAAGCCCTGGATGGTCACATAGGCCCCGTAGTTGGACCATGTGGAGCTCGACCCGCCGGCAATTTTGGCGCCCCATTTAGTGTCGGAGACATAGGTGATGTACGCCGAGGAGGTCCCCGAAGCACTGGTATTGAATTGTCCCCTGTAGGTGCCGGGAGCGACGTGTACGGTCGAGCCGGGGCCGACCACGGAAGCCGCATGAGCGATGGTCGCCCAAGGATGAGCAGCCGAGCCGTCGTTCGAGTCGCTGCCCGTGGTGGAGACGTAGTAGTCAGCGGCCGAGGCGGACGAAACCCCAGTCAAGGAGAGGCTGACGGCCAGGATCAGCAGGGAGAAGAGCCGGTTGAGTTTGTTCAAAGCGATACCTCCGTCAGGTCCTGAAAATCTGGGCTTCCCCCTTTCAGCCGGGAACTAAGGTATCTTCAAAGTTATAAACTTGGTGGTAATATGGAGGTAAAGCTTGCGTCAGCGCGTGATCCACTGGCGCGTAAGCAGATAGGCTAGGCAGTTACGCGGGGCCGAGAGGTTGTTCGGGTGGCAGGTTACCTGATTTTGCGAGCTTCGAGGGGGTCAGGCCACTCTCCTTCAACTCTAAACTAACCTTCAACTTCGGGGCGAGGCAATGACCCGAGGAACCCGTTCGCCTCTTGGCGCAGGCGGGGTGTAAGGTATAGACTTCGGGCGCATGAGCAGAAGGGCAGGAGCCTGGGAAGGGCGGGGTTTCGGCCCCGCGGCGCCCTCAGAGCAAGATACCTTGGTGAAGCTGTTGTGGGCTCTCGGGCGGGGCTGAACCCATTCTTCCTTCCAGCCAGACCCCGACCCTGTCCGCTGAGAAAATGAGGGGCGTCATGGCAAAGCCGGCCACCGATAACACTCCAACCATCGACCCCCGGTATGCCCGCTTTCGCCTGCGCGTCCGCCGCTCGCGAATTCATCGGTGGGGCGTGTACGCAGGCGAGGCGATCCCGCCCGGACGCAAGGTGCTCGAATACACGGGGGAGAGGATCAACCGCCACGAGAAGAAGCGGCGCGAGGATTCCAAATACCTCTTCGAGCTGAACAGTTACTGGACCCTCGACGGCGGCGTCGGCGGGTCGGGCGCCGAGTTCGTCAATCACTCTTGTAATCCGAACCTGGCCACCCGCATTCTGAGGGGACACATCCTCTACTTCAGCCGGCGCCGGATTGCCAAGGGCGAGGAGTTGACGGTCGACTACAACTTTGACTGGGACGATGAGCACGTCCCTTGCGCGTGCGGAGCGCGCCGCTGCCGGGGAACCATCAACGTGAAGTGACGGGTGGGAGACCTTCCGGTACCCGGCATTCTGGAGTAGGTACCCCGGTACTCTCGTAACGGTACTTTAGGCCCTTGGCGATTTTCTCCTCATTCCGCTAATATCGTGAGTCGATACAAGGGTATGGGCGAAAACTAAGCGAAGCACCATATAATGTGTTTAGGTGTGCAAATGACCACAACATCTTGACGTTTTTTGCTTGACCGTATCGGGTAGCTTGAGCTAGTCTTCGTGCGCCAAGGGAGGGAAGGGATTGGAAAGCCTTCTTAGCGCTGTGCCAGGCCAGTACGGAGCAATCCTCATTGATCCCCCTTGGAGATTCAACAACCGCACAGGTAAGGTTGGACCCGAGCACAAAAGACTACACCGCTACGAAACGCTTTCGTTTGAGGAGATAGCGGCGCTACCTGTGGGCAAGCTAGGTCTACCCCGGAGCCATCTTTACTTGTGGTGTCCCAACGCTCTCCTTCTGGAAGCACTTACCATCATGAAGGTTTGGGAGTTCACTTACAAAACCAACGTCGTCTGGTACAAGGTACGCAAGGACGGAGGCCCCGACGGCCGCGGTGTAGGCTTCTACTTCCGAAACGTGACTGAGCTCCTCTTGTTCGGCGTGAAGGGTCACCTTAGGACCCTTCCACCGGGCCGGCGCCAAGTGAACATCATGATGAGCCGCAAAGAGGAGCATTCCAAGAAGCCAGACCAAGTTTACGGCCTGATCGAGCGTTGCAGTCCCGGCCCCTACCTGGAACTGTTTGCCAGGCAGCGCGTAGATGGGTGGAGTCAGTGGGGAGACCAGATAGACAGCTACGAAGAGACCAAGCCAAATTACAAGGGATACGCCGCCATGACGACCTTGGGCCGGGGCGGGGCATGCGTCTCGGCGGCAGGAGTAGGGGGCCGCCGTCCCCGTCCAGGGCGGTTACCCTTTGAATTACCTCATCACGATTGAGTGCGGTAGACCGATGAGCAGCAACGGGCAGGGGTTGCCGACACCCCTATTGATCCGATCGATTAGCTTTCGCCAGTGCGTTGTCGCCTCCCCGTATTTGTCCGACACAAATTGATCCGCCCACGCGGTCGCGAAATCGACGGGCTCCCTCTTACGTTCAACGCGCTTGCCGATCTCACGTCGCTGTCGACGAGTCCGACTTACCCCGATGCGATCTAGGGCTTCGAATGAACTGAGGTTTTGCTCTTGCGCGAATTCGCGTATGAACTCCCGCATGTGTTCGTGAAGAGAAGAGCCTCGCGTCACGATGATCCCGACGCTGATAGCTCCCTCGGCGTGTAACCTCTTGAAGTTTTCCAGGTCCCTATCGAAAAACGGGTCTTTGTTGTTCCATTCGATTTCCAAGGCGAGCTTCTTCCCTTCGAAATTTTTGACGTGATCGACCTCATGCGAGATCGACTCCCGCTCGACACCGTCGATCGTTTTCTTAATCTCGAACTCATGCTTCTGCCAGGCAAGCTCGTTCAGAGCGCGCCGCATTCTCTGCGTTCCTTCTGTCTCCCCACCGCCAGACCCCACGATCTCGGTGATTGGCACCTTCACGTTTGCCAGGACCTTCTCGAGGTCATCTAGTGAACCAGGAAAATCCTTCTCGAGAATCGCGGCCGCGTGCGATTCAAACCGAACGTCGAACCCCTTATCCAGATCCAGTAGTTTCTGCAACAGCATTCGTATTTTCAACTCGACGACGTACATGGATTGTAACATTTAGAAGGAGAACAGGACCGGCAACAAGCGTTACGTCACCCCTTGCCCGCATCGGCAAACGGCGATACATTAGCGTCACCCGGATTTGAGAACGGGGTCAGGACAGCAAGCATGGCTAAACGTGTTGGCGAACGCCGGCCCGCAGACGGTTTTTCTGTCTTGCTTCTTGCGGCGGGCAAGGCGACGCGCTTCAAGTCTGAGCACTCGAAAGTGTTGCACCGGCTGGCGGGCAGGCCCCTGGGCGAGTACGCCTTGCGGACGGCGCTCGCTGCCGGGCCGGAGCGGGCCTACATGGTCGTAGGTCACGAAGCCGAAGAAGTGCGGCGGACGTTTGCGAGACCGGGTCTGACTTTCATCGAACAGGAGCAGCAGCTCGGGACCGGCCACGCCCTGATGGTCGCCCGTCCGGAGCTCGAGGAGTGCCCCAGCCCGACCCTGGTGGCGCTGGTCGGTGACGCGCCCCTGCTGCGCGCGGAGACGCTCCGCGGCCTGGTGGACGCGCATCGCAAGGCCCGCGCTGCGGCCACGGTGCTCACGACTTACCTCGACGACCCGCGCGGCTACGGGCGCATCATTCGAGCCGGGCGCGCGGGGCGGGCCAGGCCCGGCGGGCGGACGCGTTCGAAGCAAGAGAGCGGATACGTCCGAGCCATTGTCGAAGAAAGAGTTTCGACACCCGCCCAAAAGAAAATTCACGAAGTCAGCTCCGGAATCCTCTGTTTTTCCCGCGCTAAGCTGCTCGAGCGCCTGGACGAGCTTTCGAACAGGAACGCGCAGCAAGAGTACCTGCTCACCGACCTGATCGAAATCTTCAATCGCCATCGCGAGAAAGTGACGGCCTTCCCGGTGGCGGATTCTCGCGAGGTGGTAGGCGTTAACGACCGGGTAGAGCTTGCCCAGGTGGAGAAAATCCTGCGACGCCGCAAGGCCGAGTCGCTGATGCGCGACGGGGTCACCGTCGTAAACCCCGAGGTCACTTACATTGACGAGGACGTCGAAGCGGGAAGCGATACCGTCATCGAGCCGGGCGTCAGCTTGCTCGGCTCGACGCGAGTAGGACGCGCCTGCACGTTGCGCCCCTATTCAACTATCGTCGATTCGGCGCTGGGTGACCGCGTGACCGTACGCCACTACTCGCTGATTACCGGCAGCGAGGTGGCTTCGGGCGCCGTCATCGGGCCTTTCGCCCACCTGCGCGATGGCGCCGTGATCGACGAGGAAGCTCGCATCGGCAATTTCGTCGAAGTCAAGAAGTCGCGGGTAGGCCGGCGCACCAAAGCGCTCCACCTGACCTATCTCGGCGACGCTACCCTGGAAGAAAACGTCAACGTGGGCGCGGGCACCGTTACTTGCAACTACGATGGCGAGAAGAAGCACCCTACCCTGATCGAGAAGGGAGTCTTCGTGGGCAGCGGGAGCATGCTCGTGGCGCCGGTGCGCATTGGGAAGGACTCCTACGTCGGCGCCGGGTCTACCATCACTGAGGACGTGCCGCCGGAATCGCTGGCGCTGGGCCGGGCCCCCCAGATCAACAAGGAAGGCTGGGTGCGGGAACGCAAACACCGGAAAGAGGGTGGGCAGCAAGGTCCGCGTTCACCGGCTGTCCCCCCAACCGGGCCAGGAGGGCATGGCGCGCCGGTCACGGAGCCCGTCAAACGAAGCCGTGGCGCCGATATCGCTGTGCGCCGGGCGGGCACTGTGACCGTCATCGAGGTGAAGGCTCCAAAGAACTGGGGCAGAAGATTCGGCAGACGATAGGGCCCAATCACAGCCAAGTAGTCGTGAACCTGGGTAACGTCACCTCGATCGACAGCGCGGCGTTGGGAGAGCTGGTGGCGGCGGTCAAAGCGGTCCAGGACGAAGGCGGGCAGGTCAGGCTGAGCGACGTTTCACCGGAGGTGTTGCGCGCGTTCCGGGCCGCAAATTTGCACCATTTTTTTGAGATCCACCGTCACGAAGCCGACGCCCTGGCAAGCTTCGACCAGCCTGGCGCATCGGGCGGGTAGGCTAGCAAGTTGCTGGAAAACGAAAACGATGTAGAGCCGGCTTTGCGGCGCCGCCACCGTCCCTTGACGACATTCTGGCCTTGAAGGACATTCTGGCGGGATAGACCCGCTGCTACCGTTCCGAGCCCCGGGTTTGGTTTCCAGAGGCTCCTACTCGCCCGGAGGCGTGCTCTATATCTGTTCAGGTAATATTCGTCCGAGCGGCAGGGCACTACACTGTTAGGGTTAGCCCGCTGTGAGGCATCGGGTAAAGTCCGTAGTTTTTACTTAAGTCGCGTAAGAATTGCCGAAGGGGGCTGCCGAGGTCCTAAGTATCATATTGATTCTGGATAACTTGCCGTTCCACCTCGTGGCACGCGCCGTGCTACATAAGGGTCTGAGGTTACCTACCCATCGAGAGGCGGGTACCGACGCAAAGGAGACAGGACATGGCAATCGACGAAGTCTCAAACGAGAAGAGGATGAACCCGGGAGAGCACAGCACTCCGACCGGGATGATTGTAGTGTTTATTGTGCTGGCGCTTTTGGCGGTAGGCGAGTTCTACACCGTCAGCAAGATCAATTCGATGGGCGGGTCTGTGGCGGCCGAGGCGGCCAAGACGCGCACCGAGCTCGACGCCAAGGTGGACGACCAGATTGCCTCCCTGGAGCGATCGAACGCTCAGGTGCTGGAGGGTATCAAGGCAGAGATCGATACCTCTACAAAGCGCGTCGGAATGACCCAGAGCGCGTTGCGCCGCGCCAACGCTTCGGTGAAGAAGCTTTCACAACTGCAAGCCGAGCAGCGGCAGGAGGCCGAGCAGCTCAAGGGCGAGATTGCTCAGAAGGCTGACGCCCAGCAGGTTGGCGCCCTGACCCAGGACGTCTCCCTAACTAAGGAGGACCTGGGCACCACGAAGACCAAGGTGGATACGCTCAGCAAAGATCTTGGCATGGCGCGCAGCGAGCTGGGCACGCTGATCGCCCGCAACCACAACGACATTGAAACGTTGCGCAAGCTGGGCGAACGCGACTACTTCGAGTTCACCGCCACCAAGAACAAGGAAGAAAAGGTGGCAGGAGTGGGCCTGATCCTGAAGAAGGCCGACATCAAGCGGCATCGGTTCAATATGGCGTTGCTCGCCGATGACATGGTGATCCGAAAAGACAACCGGACGGTCGACGAGCCGGTCAGCTTCTCGGTGGGCGGCTCGAAGAGGTTTTACGAGCTCGTGATCAACAAGGTGGATAAGGACAAAGTGTCGGGTTACATCAGCACCCCGAAGGGTGCAAGCGAGGTGGCTTCTTCTTCGCAGGCGGGGACGCAGCAATAAGGCCATCTCATAAGAGGGTTAGCCCGCCCGCCCCCCCCGGCGGCGGGCTAGCCTTCGACCCCTTCCAGCAACTGCTTCCGATTCGAAAACACGCCGGAAGAAGCGCCAGGTCCGGCCACGAACGATCCCTTGGAGGTATCGCTCATGGTCAAGCGCGCTCTGCTAGTCGCGTTGGTGACCGCCTCAACGGTCATTGCGTCGGCTGCCGAGAGCATCCCCCAAGGGACCACGCTTCATTGTCGGCTCACCGGAACCCTCAGCACCCGAGTCAGCTTACAAGGTGATCGCTTCACGGCCACGGTCAGCGAACCGCTCGCGCCGAACGGGCACGATGTGGTTCCCGCCGGTGCCGCGATGCACTCAAGCCTTCCAAATAATGTATACAGGTGTTGACACTGTTCTCAGCCAAAAGCATGACAACCCACGAGCAGATGCCGTGTTACCCCCGCATTTTATTAGCCTTAGCAAAAACGCGGGGAAATGGCCTATTACGTGCAGTAGTCACGAGTGTGGGGGGACAAGCAATGGCACCGGTCCAAACTGAAGAGACTCACGCGGGCGTCAGTTACGAGCGTTTACTCGAGTGGTTACGAGACCACCGAGCGCTGGTTGTTCTGGGGGCCGGTGCCTTGCTCGTAGCCTCGTTGCTCGTCGCGCCGCCAAACACTAGTAACGGGCCTTGCCCCGATCTTACCGAAGACGAAACTCCGCTGTTCATCTAGGAATTTGCGTTTCGGCCCGCATCATCGCGATAATCGAGGAATTTTTTCGCGGAACGAAGCCGCCATCTGCTTTAGAATTAGCAACTTAACCTAAAACCGGCGGAAAAACGAACCCAATTCTGACTCAACCTCTGCCGGAGCGGAATCCTCCACCGATCTACTTCTCCGAAATCACCCGTCCGTAGGCGCTCGACCGGCTCAGCCGATCGAAGTGCTCGTATGCCAGCCTGGCGATCTGCTTGATGGCGCGCTCGCCCTCATCGTTGCTGCCGAGGTACGTGGTCATGATGCTCATGGCGAAGGGGTGGCCGGGGACCTCGATGATCCCCGCGTCCGAACGAACGGCGTCGAGCGCTCCCGGCTTGTCCTCGATTCGAACGGTTGAAGGCAGCGCCTTATTGAACAGGCTGTCTTTGGGCAGGCCGAGCAGGTCGGAATACTCCTTGGTATGAGCGGCATCAAGCGCGCCGCCTCCCCGGACTCTCTCGAGCAGCACCATCAGCTCGCGCGGCGTCGACACGTTTTCGTCGCCTCGGCGGGCCGCTTCAATGTCAATCATGCGCCGCCGCAGGTGCGTTTGGGCGAGGCCCAGGCGCGCAATCTCCGCGTTGATGTTGTCCATTCCCGCGCGGTCGATCAGGATGTTGGTCGCGCCGTTGTCACTCAGCACCACCATGAAAGTAGCCACATCACGAAGCGTCATGGCTACTGTGCCGTCGCCGAGCATGTGCAGGATGGGGTCGGTGTCGCCGGGCGGCAACTCGCTGTGTCGAACCGTATGCTTTTCGTTGAGCGAGAGTGTGCCCTCCTGGTCCTGGCGCATTAATTCAAGCAGCACGGCGAGCTTGATCGAGCTGGCCGTGGGAAAGACCAGATCGGCGTTGCGATAGAACGACTCGCCGGTCGAGAGGTCTTTGATGGCGTAACCCAGAACGCCGTTAAGCTGGTCGGCCACGCGATTGATCTCGGCCTCGAGCTTGGCGTGGAGATCGGCCTGGAGCGTAGCGGGCGGAGGCTGCTGGGGGCGCGCCGGCCGCACCACAACAACGCAGAGGACAAGGATCAAAGCGGGCAACGATGCGGGCAACGGCTGACGAATACGCATCCTGATTCCTCGGGCGACTGGATTTGTAAAGAGCGGGAGTGTACCACAAAGGGAGGGTGTGCCTTCGCCGCAGACGTCGAAGGAACTGCGACAGTCACCGGTTCACTCTAACCCAAGCGTGACCTCGGGCCCCAACCAGACCAGCGTTCTCTGTGACCTCTGTGCCTCCAAGGCTTCAACCTAGCGCGGCAAGGCCGCAACCAAACTGGCCGGGAGTGGCAAGTGGCTTGGGGCAAGTGGCAAGCGAAAAAATCTTCGCGCCTCGCGACGAAGTTCCGACTTAGTAGTACGGAGGTCACGGAGAGGCTCCGCGAACTCCGTGTTGAGTTTGCCTGCCACAGAGCACACAGAGCCAAGGCTCGAGGAAGATGTGTCCATAAAGGCAAATTGTCAGGAGCCGATGTACTTGGCGTAGATTCCGCGCGCCACGGCGGGGTCCTGCGTACCCTTGACGATCGCCCGGCCATCCGGGAAGACGGTCAGCTCGTAGGGGTCGAGCAGGCACTTGAGCAGGTATGGGTTGGCTCGCACAGGACCGAACTGTTCAAGGCGCGTCCTGAGCGCCGCGAGGTCGAGCGCGCGCGGCTGGCGCTGGTGAATCTGGACGGAGTTCCGCCCGCACAGCGTGACGTGCGTCGCCCCGCCGCCCTCGAGGTGGACGAACTGCCTCGCTCCACACACCCGGCATTGGGGGTCACGGCGGGGTCTGACTTGCTGGAAGCGGTTCTTCCACACGTCGCAGGCGAGGAGGGACCCGTGCAGGTCCTCCTCGCGGCCGAGCAGGAGCTTGAGGGTCTCCGCCACCTGAATCGCCGCTGCCCAGGCGACCGCGGGCGAGATGACACCCAGGGTATCGCAGGTGGGGTGAATGCCCTTGGGGAGCTCCGGATACACGCAGGCGAGGCATGCGGTGCGGCCGGGAAGAACGGTCATGGTGGTGGCCTTGCTCCCAACCGCCGCCCCGTAAATCCAGAGAATTCCGAGCTTCACGGCCGCGTCGTTCACCAGGTACCGGGTCTCGAAGTTGTCCGTGCCGTCAAGAATTACGTCGAAGCCGCTGACCAGTTCTTCGACGTTGCGGCTGTCAGCGTCGGTGACGATCCCTTCGACTTTGACATCAGAATTGATGCGCCGGAGCTTCCGTTCGGCGGCCACGGCTTTGGGAAGATTTTCCGCCGCGTCCGCCTCATCGAAGAGCATCTGCCGCTGCAGGTTTGACAGCTCCACGTAGTCGCGGTCGACGATCCGCAAAGCGCCGACACCCGCGCGCGCCAGGGCGTTGGCCTGGGTGGTCCCGAGCGCGCCGCATCCGATGATCACAACCTTCGCGCCCAGGAGCCTTTCCTGCCCCTCGGCGCCGATGGGTTGAAAGAGGACCTGGCGGGAGTATTTTTCTCGGTCCATGATGGGAGCTATCAGCAGTCAGCGGTCAGCAATCAGCTATCAGCCGTCAGCTACCAGTTATCAGCATGCCTTCTGTCTGCTGAAAGCTGATGGCTGATGGCTGACTGCTGCATTCATTATACCGCGGCCCATTTCCCGGAACCACGCCGAGTCCTATACTATGACTGTCGGCTGCTGGCGAGCGCCTCGAGACCGATTGATCGTTCGTGGGCTGGATCGTGCACGAAGCCATACCTTTCGAAGCGGAACGCCGCGCCATGATCGAGCGCCAGCTTCGCCCAAGAGGCATCCGCGACGAGCGGGTCCTCGAGGCGATGTTTGAAGTCCCGCGCCACGAGTTCGTGCCTATGGCCTCGATCGAGGCGGCTTATGAGGACCGGCCACTGCCCATCGGCGAATCGGAGACGATTTCTCAGCCCTACATCGTGGCTGCGATGACCCAGGCAGCCCGGATCCAACCGGGTGAGAAGGTCCTCGAGATCGGCGCCGGCAGCGGATACCAGGCGGCGGTCCTGGCGCGCCTCGGGGCGAAGGTCTACACGGTGGAACGGAACTTCCGGCTGGCGGAGCTGGCGCGGGCGCGGCTCGCCGGACTCGGCTACCACGGGATCGAGGTGATCTGGGGAGACGGCAGCGAGGGCTACGCAGCCCCCGCGCCTTACGACGCCATCCTCGTGACCGCCGCCGCCCCGCGGGTCCCCGAGGTCCTCAAGGACCAGCTCGCGGAGGGCGGTCGGATGGTGATTCCCGTCGGCGACCTTCGCCACCAAGACCTGCTCCTGATCGCGCGACGGGGAAACCAGTTTACGACGCGAGTGCTCGACCCGTGCCAGTTCGTCCCTTTGATCGGCACTCACGGCTGGCCCGAAAAAGAGGGATGGGTGCAGTGATAAGGCTGAAGGGAAAAGGTTGAAGGTTGAAACAAAACTCAGAATGGCAGGGGCGCGATGCTTTTTTGCTTTTGCCCTTTAACCTTACCCTTTACACTTTAACCTTCAATGAATCAGCCCTTCCTGAGCGTGGTGGTTCCCGCTTATAACGAGTTCCTGAGGATCGGAAAATCGCTCGAGAAGATCCGGCGTTACCTCGAGTCGAAGGATTTCGCTTCTGAGCTGATCGTGGTGGACGACGGTTCCACTGACCGTACGCCCGAGCTCCTGCGTGAGGTCGCGGCGAGCTTCCCCGCCATGCGAGTCTTGCGTAACGAACCCAACCGCGGCAAGGGGTTCAGCGTGCGCCGCGGAGTACTCGACGCCCGGGGTGAATTGATTCTCTTTACGGACGCCGATCTCTCGGCGCCGATCGAAGACGCCGACAAGCTGCTCGAAGCCATCAAGTCTTCCCAGGCTGACGCTGCCGTCGGGTCGCGCGCCCTGGAGCGAGAGTTGGTGGGGACTCATCAGCCGTGGCTCCGGGAGTACGCCGGTCGCTCCTTCAACCTCCTGGTACGCCTGTTTACCGGGCTTAGCATCCGCGACACGCAGTGCGGCCTGAAGCTCTTCGGCCGGGTTGCCACGCGCCGGGCCTTCGAGCTCCAACGCGGAACGGGCTTCGGTTTCGATCCCGAGGTGCTGTTCCTGATCCAGCGTCTGGGTGGGAAGATCGTGGAAGTCCCCGTGCGATGGAACGATGATCCCGCCACCAAGGTCCACTTACTGCAGGACTCAGCCGCGATGGCCCTTGACCTCGTCCGGCTTCGCTGGCGTGCCTGGATCGGGCAATATTCAACCCCAGGATGAGTCGCCCGCCTCGGTGTAGAGACGGCCCGGCGGAACGTCTGCGTAAAGCGGGGACGCTCCGCTGATCCCGTACTGGGTGGCGTTGAACTCGCTGCTCAAGAGCGGTGGGCCCTCTGTAGAACTGAGACGCCGTCGCAGAGCGTCTCTACGTCCGCAAATTTTCTTGACTCGCACCGGGAGGAGTTTTATTATGGCCGTAACGCTAGAAAGGAGGTGATCCATGTCAACAGATTGTAATTGTAACCTTAGCGAGGGAACTGCGGCTTAGGCGCTCGCTAGCGCTTGCTTTGTGGGATCCCTCTTTAGCGAAGAGGGTGGTTAAATGGCGCTGGTCAGCGCCTCGACTCGCTCGATGGCGAGCAAGCCAATCCCCACAGTATCCCGGGCCCCTGGTCGTTGCGGTCAACGCAAGGCCAGGGGCTTTTTATTTCTCGGTGTCGCGCGCTTCCAGGGAATCGCCGCCGCGGTCGCGCCGTCCGCTCAAGCGCATCACCGTAGGAGAAGGGAAGAGCGGGGGACGGTCCTGCATTTCAGCGGCGACGCGCTTTCTTAGCCGGTCGCTTCTTCGCCGCTTTCTTCTTGGGGGCAGCTTTCCGAGCCTTCGCTTTCACCGCCTTCCGGGCGGGCTTCTTGGCGCCTTTTTTCGGCTTCTTCGCCCTAGCCGGCTTCGCCACACTCACTCTGGCGGGAGGCCCAGGGGGTATCTCAGGGACCTGAATCGAAGACTGGCGAGGCTTTTCGCTTGTTTCTTCAGTCTCATAAGAGACCTCTTCTTCCAGCTCCTCCCCTTCCTCGCCGGCGCTTTCTTCCTCTTCTTCGCGGTAGTCAGAGGAGAGTTCCTCTCCGTAGTCTTCGAGGTCGCCCGCGTCATTTTCTCTGTCAGAAGCCATCGATCCTCCTTTGAACCGTTCCGTGCCCACTAGACCTGGGATGTGGAACCCGCCTCTTTATAGGGCGGCCGAAACAGTGTCGTCCATCGCCTGAGGGGGCAGATTTATACCACGGAAACCATTCTGTCAAGGGCAATGATAGGAATGAAATGTGTCAATTGTTGACCCGCCTCGACCGCCTCTGTATTCTCGTCTCGACCATGAGATTTCGTGGCGATCCGCGCAGGACGAGTGAGCCCTGGAGCCGCGAGGCGCTCGCCTCGACCGTACTTGCAGTGCTCTGGACCTGTTCCCCCGGTCTCGCGCGGACTCGCCCGAGAATTGTGGGGACGCAGGCCAACCGCACCGCCGAGCAGGTGCTGCGGAGCCTGGTCTCGACGCCCCTGGGCAGGGCCGCGCCGCCCAACCCCTGGCAAGTCATCCTGATCGAGGACCGGCGCGTGAATGCATACGCCAATGGAGCAGGATGGCTAACCGTGACGAGCGGCCTCGCAGCCATGCTCGGCAACGATCGCGGCGCCTGGGCGGCAGTGCTCGGCCACGAGATCGGGCACTTCGTCATCTACGCGCGGCTCAGCGCCTATTTGCCGGGCTTCCAGAGGGAGCTCGAAAAAGCATACCTTGAGGCCCGAGCTTCGAGCGGCAATGGCAAGAGTGTTGTCCCTTCCGCCTTGCTCCTGGTCCCGATGGGCGGCGGACTGTCCAACCGTAAGCTCCTGCGAGAAAGAGAGTACGAGGCTGACCGCGTCGGCCTGCTGATGATGGCCCAGGCCGGGTATCATCCGGACTTCGCTGTCGCGCTCGAGAGGCAACTGCGCGCCCGCCTCGGAGACCAGCCGAAGCTCGAGCTCCGGTCCAGTCATCCGCGCTGGACGGCCCGCGAAGAGAGCACGAACGAGGTCTTGGATGCCGCCCTGGCCATCTTCAATTCGCTCTGGCCCGACCCCGCCCGCTCTCCGGGCGGCGCGCCTCCTCCACTCGGCAACATCGGACCGGTAGTGGCTCGCCTCAGCGCCGACCAGCGTAGTCTGGCGCTTCGCGTTCCCGTCAGCGTGCGCAACGCGGCGGATAAACAGGTGAGAGTCGAAGTGATCTTCTTCGAGCAAGGCGGGTCGGACAAACGCCGGCCGATTCAGACGACGGTCCCTGAGTACCGTTCTGCAGACGGGTCGCTGGTGCTGAACGCTGTGGTACCGAAGCCTTCGAGCACACCCTCAGAGGTATCGCTGTTGGTCCCCGTCGCTGCCCTTGCTACCAGAGAACGCGACCTCAAGGCGGTGGTGTTTCTGCTGGCGGGGGAGCAGGTGCTCGACGTGTACTTTCAGCCTGTCGAAATGACTCTCGGGCGCTGAGAAAAGCACGCCGTGCCGGTGATGGCCTAAGTTGAAGTCCTCCACCATGCGCGCCAGCATGTGGTAGAGGGCCAAGAAAAAGTGCTTGACGTTCGCCTTTTATTCGCTTATACATAAATCGCGGAAACTGTGCCAACTGCGCAAACGGGATGACAAGTTACCCAGTCCGATTCCGCGACCCTGTCCATGGATTCATCCACTTGTCCCCCGCCGAGTTAAAGCTGGTCGGCACTCGAGCCTTTCGACGCCTGAGGAACATTAAGCAGCTCGCACTGACGTACCTCGTGTATCCTGGCGCCATGCACACCAGGTTCGAACACTCGCTGGGAGTGATGGAACTCGCTACGAGAGCCTTCGACGCAGTATGCAGAGGGTCCCACGAGAAACTCACCGAAAACTTCAAGAAGATGGGTATGGGCCTTGATGAAGCGAAGACATTGCTGAGAGCTACGGCGCTGCTCCACGATGTCGGTCACCTGCCCTTCTCCCACGCGGGTGAAGGGCTCCTGCCTAAGAAGGCTAACGGCAAGCCAACGACTCATGAGGAAGTAAGCATCGCAATCATTCGGGGCGAAGAGATCTCGGCAATATTAAACAGCGAGTTTTACCCTGGCATTGCCGCCCACATCACGCTGCTGCTGGGGGAAACCACTGAGGGATTGCCGCCAGAATTACTGATCCTGAAGAAGCTCATATCCGGGCAGTTCGATGCAGATCGCATGGATTACTTGAGCCGTGATTCGCTGCACTGCGGTGTTGGATACGGCAATTTCGACTACCTCCGCCTCCTGGAGACGCTCCAAGCCAAAGACTCCTCTGAAGGCGGCCTCGAACTGTCGGCTGAGAGAGGAGGTGTCCACACACTTGAGGCAATGGTGCTGGCCCGCTACTGGATGTTCACTCAGGTCTATTGTCATAAGACTCGGAGGATTTACGACATTTACCTATCCCGCTATCTCGACGCTTGGTCCGGCAACCGATTTCAGTCTCCTCTTGACGTCATGAATGAGGACGACCTCTCTGTTATGTACGCAATGATTCAGGATGCCGACAGCGGAACAGGAGAGCGGCAAAGATACGCTCGCCGAATCCTTAACAGAGACCACCACCGAGTCGTCTACGAAACTGATCACCATGCAGACATTAAGGCCAGGAAGATAGCAATAGAGGTCGAGAGGAAGCTGAGGCAACGGTTTCCTGATTGCGACTTTATTCTTGACCGCGAGGCCCGTGGCACGATTCACAAATTTTACGTGAAAGGAGACGAGGAAGCGGGAGATGAGTTTCCTATCTTCGATACAGTTTCCAAGAAGTACTCCGCACTCTCTGAGGAGTCTGGTATTTTTCAAACGATCCCCAAGACCTTTCATGTGATCAGGATCTATGGCGACGTACCAAAGAAGTCTTTACCAGCGTACCGCGAAAGCGCGGCCCAAATCGCAAAAGAGCTAAAGGAGGCGGTCTAGATGCCTAACTGGAGCCAAATCGTGTTTTCTATGGACCTAGCTCACGCGCTCGTTGCGTACCTGATTAGGGAATACAAACGCGTAAGCAGGAAGAAGTTAGGAAGGACTATTCTCCAGAAGCTGTGCTACTTCGCAAAGGCTGCGGGCGTACCGATTCCGTTCCGATTCGACATCTACCACTACGGCCCTTTCAGCCAAGAGGTGTTCGAGACCGTCGATGACCTGATCCTTGATGGCGTCATAGCAGACGAGTCTCCCGACAGAAGTCAGTCTAGTTACACCACGGGCGTTAACTGCGATCTTCTACTCCGGACCTTTCAGGGTGAGCTTGACTCTTACAAA
>QHZK01000308.1 GCA_003224635.1 Acidobacteriota bacterium
TATCTTAAGCACTTTGAATCTTTCAGCAAAGGTCTCGCCCTCGTGGGTCACGTAGACTTCGTAATCGTCGGAGATGACAATCTCACGGCCCACTCCTGGCTTGTCCACATACCCCAGAATCTTGAGCGTGACGTTGGGGGCGGTGGTCGCCGCCGGGACGTTGGTCGCAGGTGAGCGCACTGGCGAAGCAGACGAGGCAGAGGCAGATTGGGCGGCAGGGAGCGGAACAAACGCAGTACCCGACGGAGCTGGCGTGGCGGGACTCGAACCGCCGCTCGTGGCGTTCGGTGCCGTGGATGGTGTCACAGTTGTTGAGGTTACAGGGGCAATGACTGGATATCTGTAGGGAAATGGCTGACGCGGGAGCTGGGCGATGACGCCAGCCTGAGTATCCTGGTTGGTAGGCGCTTGGTCCAGGTTCGCACTGCCTGCGAAGCTCCGCGCCGGCAGAGGCATCGCGGTCTGATCGAGGGCTCCCGATTGGGGGAAGCTGGCTTCATCCCCCCGGGCGTTTGCCGCCGGGCTCTGGCCGCTAATCTGATCCAGTGCGAGAACTTGGGCTCGCGCCCGTTCGATCTCCTCGACGTCGAGGTGGAACCGCTGCCGGCCCAGCTTGGTTTGAGCTTCGCCCACGGTAGGCTCGCCTTCAACTGTCTTCCGGGACTGGTCGGGGAGTTGACCCTCAAACGCGGGTCCTCCTCCGCTGGGCGGCTCCCAAGCCAATCGGACGGCCTGACTGATCGCGTGCAACAGGCCTCCAACCTCTGCGAGCAAGGCTGAGCCTTGGCCCGCCGACTGTACGGACCCGGTTGGCTGCCAAGAACCTGCAGGTGCGACGATTGCTTTTTGAGGCTGGTCGGGCACGCTGGGGGGGTATTGGCCAAACTGGGGTTCGGGATCCGTATCCTCGAGCTTCCAGTCCGGAAGGTCGATAAGGCTCGGGTTCTGCCACCCGAGCGTTCCAAGCGCCGACAACCGGCTGTTGGGCGCCGGCTGTCCGTCCCTCTCGGAGTCGGGGGCGCCATCCTTTATGAGCACCTCCGCGTTCACAATGTCCGGCTTCATTTCGTCCGAATTGTGGAATCTCACTTGTTCGGTCCTAAGCGGACTTCCCGGATTTCGCTCGGCGTCGTAGAGCGTAAGTCTTGGCGTATTGCCACTCACGACCAGTTTCCCGCGCAGGTTCCCGCTTCCATCCCTGAAGACGAACTCCTCAACGTGCGGGTTGCGTCGGCCCTCTTCGAACGATCCCACGGTGGGTCCGACAGTCAGGGAGGCGCCGCTCACCAGCAGAATCAGCAGCCCCATCCGCCTCAAGAAGCGGTTTTCGTTCTCAATTTTCTCAAGCCGCTCGAGGATAGTCTCAAGGTCGGGAGCACGGGACGTCATGCAAGCCTCCGTTTCTATAACGCACTGCCAACGCGCAGGTGTTTGCCTTCTTCGGCCGCCCGCCAGTCTATCAATGGCGCGGCTGGCAAAGACCAGTCTATCGAATACTAAATGAGAACAGTGTCAAGAGCAAGGGGTGACTGAGGTGACTGACCTGGATCGAAAATCCAAGCCGTCTCGCACCCCCCAACCGCGAGGGAACAGGGCGAGGCCGGAACTCGAGACTTGCAGGTCGAAGCTAAGCATTCCAACTTTAATTAATTACTTTGAACACTCTGAATAACTTTGAATGCCGAATTTCGAACGCCGAAGTCCGCCCATGCTAAAAGGAAGATTGCTTCTGTTTGCGGTCAGGAGGCGCGTTCGCCGCTCGCGTCGGACCGAGCGGCGGCAGCCGGCCGCTCTTTCAGCCAACTGGCCAGCAGCATGACGTTGCCGCTCACGGGAGAGATATGGATGAAGAATACGCGGTTGCCGTTCAGCACGTCGTAGAAGCCCCTGCGGCGAGGATCGGGCAACGCCTCCGTCCCCGTGACGAGCAAGTTCCTCAACTTCTCGACGATGTCCTCAGGATACCGCTTCAAATTCTCGATGGTCAGATTATTGTTAAGGTGAAGCCTCATGTCCTTTCTCGCTTTCCTCCCCCAAGAATTCGTTTTATGCTTACCTATACGATGCGAACAGGCAAAATGTTTCAAGCTGAAACATCTTGTGCCCAGGCCGGCAGTTTTGGCTCGCCTCTGCGGCCCGCCCCCAAGCCTTGCTTCACAACCTTAGACGGACCTGCGTTGAAAAGGTCACGTTGGATTTAATGTAAAGATGCGTTAGCAGCGAAGGGAGATGCTTCGGAACCGAGATTTTGAAAGAGCAAGACCCTTACGGGTGACTTGACTGTCGTGTTCTCAATACGTTGCCGCGATAGCTTCTCGTCCGGGGTTGTGGTAACATTTCACCACTGCTCGGCGACCTCGTCGCGGCGTTTCAAGTGAGCCGGCCTCGCGAGGGGGTGCGTTGTGAGAGGTTTTTGAGAGGATGCGTCTATGTCTGGTCATTCAAAATGGGCGACCATCAAACACAAGAAGGGAGCGCTCGACGCGCGGCGGGGGAAAATTTTCACCAAGCTCATCAAGGAAATTACGGTTGCAGCCCGCATCGCCGGCGGTGATCCCGACTCGAATCCGCGGCTGCGCACCGCGATCCTGGCCGCAAAGGCGGAGAACATGCCGGCCGACAACATCAAGCGCGCCCTCCAGAAGGGCACCGGCGAGCTCCCCGGGACGACCTTCGAAGAAGCCGTTTATGAGGGTTACGGCCCGGGTGGCGTGGCCCTGATGCTCGAAATCGCGACCGACAACAAGAACCGAACACTCTCCGAAATCCGCCATATCCTGTCGAGGCACGGAGGCAACCTGGGCGCGAACGGTTGCGTCGCCTGGATGTTCCACAAGAAAGGTTACGTGGTAGTGGAGAAGGAGAAAGTGGACGAGGGGAAGCTCCTCGACCTCATCAGCGAGGCGGGCGCTGACGACATGGCGGAGGACGGCAGCAACTGGGAGGTTTTCTCCAGCCCCGACAAGCTCCAGCAGGTTGTGGAACGCCTGAAGGCCGCCCATATCGCGCCCGCAGCCGCCGAAGTGTCGATGATCCCGCAGAGTTTTGTGAAGCTGAGCGGCAAGGAAGCCCATCAGATGATGCGGCTCTTGGAAGAGCTGGAAGACCACGAGGACGTCCAACACGTTTACGCCAACTTTGACATCGAGGAAGCGGAGCTCCACGCCTTGACTCAGGCCAAGTAGTCGGGTAAGCAGATGCTGGATGAGATACAAAGCGCCTCGACACCAACGGAAGAGTAAAAGACAAAGAATACGCCGTTGGCTTATCTCTGCGCTCGCCGCCGTCGGGGCGACGTTTGCGGTGCGTAGCGCACCTCTGTCTGCTTTTCTGCCCGACCAGACGACGGGGCGCGCGAAGCTGACCTACACCAAGGTGCTGCAAGGCAGCTCGCCTGAGTACTTGTCGGTTTCGGTTGACCGGGCGGGTTCGGGGAGTTATGACGGGCGCAAACTCGACGATCCGCCGCACCCCCGCCCCCTCAAGCTCTCCGACGCAACAACCCAGAAACTCTTTGAATTAGCCGCCGCGCTCGGCGATTTCCGCGCCGTCGACCTCGAGAGCCACAAGCGAGTGGCCAACCTGGGGACGAAAACGCTGACCTACGAAGAGGACGGACAGAAGTACCAGGCGCGATTCAATTACTCGCTTCGCCGCGAAGCTCAGGAACTGTCGGAACTCTTCGAGAAGATCGCGGCCGTCGAGCAGCACATCGCGGTCCTTGAGTACGCCGCCAAGTACGACCACTTGAGCCTCCCCCGCGAACTGTTGCAGATCCAGATCGATCTCAACAACAAGGCCCTCGCCGATCCGCAACTGATGGTGCCCACGCTGGACCAGATCGCACGCAATCCCCGCTTCCTGCACCTCGCTCAGGTGCGCGCTCAAAACATCCTGGAGCGCCTCCAGAACACCAATTAGCGCGGTCGGAATTTTTCCGCCTCGGTCAAAATCGGCGACAATAGCATTCCGATATTTTGGGACGCTGTGAACCTGCCCCTGTCGAGGAGGTTTTTCATGCTGCCTGCCCCATTGTCTGGGTGGAAGCGCGCCACCGTAGCCTTGCTCCTTTTCGGCGTATCGTTCGGCTACGTCGAGGCTGCCGTGGTCGCTTATCTGCGCGCGCTGGGCGAGCCGGTGCGCGAGCGCTTCTACCCGGGCCGCGGGCCGGACGACTTGTTCCCGCTTCTCAAGCTGGAGCAACTGGAAGCAGGCGGGCCGGAGTTGCTTCAGGTGCTCAAGACGGAGTTTGCTCGGGAGGCGGCGACGCTGGTCATGCTCGGGGCGGTCGCGACGGCCGTCGGCAGAGGCGGGGCGCAGTGGCTCGCTGCTTTCATGATCGCTTTCGGCGTCTGGGACGTCTCCTTCTATGCTTTCTTGAGGGTGTTGCTCCACTGGCCTCAGTCCCTGCTCACCTGGGACTTGCTCTTTCTGATTCCGGTGCCGTGGGCAGGGCCGGTGCTCGCGCCCGTGCTGGTCTCGGCGTCCATGGTCGCGGTAGGATTCGTGATTCTAGGACGGAGCTGGGCGGGTCGGCCCGTGCGCTTCGGCGGGCTTCACTGGCTCGGCGTCTTGGCGGGCGCTTTGATCCTGATACTCGCCTTCGCCTGGGACTATCGCAACATCGCGGCGGGCGGAATGCCCAATCCCTTCAACTGGCCGCTGTTCGCGCTGGGTGAGGTCGCGAGCCTGGGAACTTTTGCGCACGCGGTTTTGGCTGGTGGCTTCGGCAGCATCGACCGTAAAACTACACCTTGAGTTCTACAATCGTCGCACCTGCGCCACCCTCGTTGGGAGGCGCGGAATAAAATTTCTCCACGTGCGGGTGCGAGGTAAACATCTCGTGCAGACTCGTCCTCAGGATGCCTTTGCCGTGCCCGTGGATAATTCGGAGCCGCGCCCGTCCGGCCAGATAAGCCTGATCGAGGAATTTATCCACCTGCTCGCAAGCCTCTTCGGCGGTCGAGCCGATAACGTTGATTTCCGCCGGCGCGTCGACAGTGTCGCTCACCTCGACCTTGCCTGAAACTCGAGATTTAGAAAATGCGGGCGGGACGCTCGCGCTCCCGAGCACGCGGACTTCGTCTTTTCTGACGCGCATGCGCAGGCGTCCGACTTCAACTTGCAGGTGGTCGTCGTCGAGCAGGGAACTGACCGTTCCGGGTGTCGAGAGATCTTGAACTCGCACGCGGTCGCCCACGGCCGGGGCCGCTTTCACTCGATCCTGAGCACCCGAGTCCGCGCTCTCGGGCTCGCCCAGGGTTTCGAGGACCTGCGCGTCCCACTCCTCGCGCGCCTCGCGTTCGAGCCGGGCGGCCTTGCGTTCGAGTCCTCTGGCGGCCTTGCTGCTCTGACCCTGGGCTTCGATTTGGGCGCGGATTTCGGCGATGGTCCGCTCCCATTTCTCTTCGTGCTGCCGCAAGGTCTCTTCCAGACGCTTATCGAGATCCTTGAGCTTCGCTCTCCGC
>QHZK01000323.1 GCA_003224635.1 Acidobacteriota bacterium
GCCGCCCATGCCGATTCCGTAAAGCAGGCGCAGGATGAAAAACACCGTGTAGCTCGGGGCCAGCCCGGACAGCACCTCGATCACCGAATAGAAAAGAATATCCAGCATCAAGGGCAGGCGACGGCCGTAGCGGTCGGCCATCAAGCCGAAGATGATCGCGCCCACCGGACGCATGGCGAGGGTCGCCGTGATCGTCGCCGCAATTTCAAGGATAGAGCGATGGAACTCCTTTGCGATGGGCCCGAGCACAAACGCTAGGACAAAGAAATCGAAGGCGTCCAGCGTCCAACCGAAGAAGCTGGCCAGGAGGGCGTTCCTGGCAGATTTTTGATTTTCGATTTTGGATTTTAGATTAGTGGCCGTGGGCTCTCCAGTCGCGGGTTGGTGAGTCACGCTTTTGGACTTTGGGTTTTCTATCAGTATTTCCCTAGCCGCTGGCGCGCCAGGACGACCGCGCCGAGCGCGCCGGCATTGTCGCCGAGAGCGCCGGGGACGATCTTCACGCGGTGCGCGTCCGATTGACGCAGAAAATACTCATAGGCCGTGTCCCGAATCGGCGCCGCAAAGTCCTCTCCCATGCGCTCCGCGATGCCGCCGCCGATCACGACGCGCTCGGTGTCGAGCAGGTTCACCACGTTGGCGACGAGGACCCCCAGGTAATACTGGGCGCGCTCCATCACCTCGCTCATGACTTTGTCCTTCTCCTTGAGCGCAGCGCAGATGACGCTGCTGGTCATGCGCTGCTTGTTGCGCTTCTTCATGATCTCGGTGACGAGGCTCTTGCGGCCGGCCCCGACGGCGGCGCGCACGTCACGCTCCATAGCGGTGCGGCTGGCGAGCGCCTCCGCGCAGCCGCGATGGCCGCAGGAACAGACGGGGCCGTCAACCATGAGGACGGTGTGGCCGACCTCGCCCGCCCCGCCAGTGCTTCCCACGTAGAGCTTGCCTCCGATGATGATCCCGCCGCCAATCCCGGTGCCCACGAAGACCCCGGCCATTTCGTCCACGCGCCCGCCCGCGCCGAGGATGTGTTCGCCCACAACTCCCATATTGACGTCGTTATCCACCACGACCGGGACGCCGACCAGCGCCTTAAGCTCGTGGCCGAGCGGCACATCCTTCCAGCCCAAATTCGGCGCCTTGCGCACAACGCCACGCCGGTCAATGGTCCCCGGAGCGCCGATGCTTACGGCGCTAAGGTCAGACAGCTTGAGTCCGGCGGCGCGGACCGCCTTTTCCACCAAGGCGGCAATATCGGAAATGAGCCCGCTCGGCTTCTGCGACGCGTTGGTCGGGACCTTCTCTTCAGCCATGATCTTGTCCTTTTTGTTGACTACCAGGGCTCGCAGGCTTGTACCTCCCATGTCAACGCCCACAATGATGGTGTCCTTCGCCTTTTGCATCGATTAACCCCTGAGTAGCTCGGAAGTTCAGCGACAGTCTATCTCACTCGAGTTCAAGTGGAAACCATGATCGGGGCTTTGACGCTTGACGACTCAATCGAGCGAATAGGTCGCCGTCCCGCTCGGGGCATCCAAAGATCTTCCCCTCCCTTCACGCCAGAAGTCCTTCCGCTGGCGCGAATCGACGAACCTCGACGCGCACGATGGACCCCGGCGTGTAAATTCTGCCCGCAAGGGGAGGGAATAATTCGGACTTTGGGTAAAAATTTCCCTCCCTCAATCGGCCCATCGGAGACATTTCAACGACTTCAAAGCCGCCGTTCCTGGTGAACCGATTGCATCAGAGAAAAACCTTACAAGAATTTCGGTACGGAGTTCACCCGAGGGGGCTTCGTGTCGACATGAACGGTCTTTTGGGGCGGGGATGGCCGACCCCGATACCAATGCGGCCAAATCCCAAATCCTAACTCATGGAGGGAAATCAACCATGGCAAGACCAAGCGATGAAATCACGACCCAATCTGTACACGCTACTCGGAGATTTTCGCTCCCTGAAGTGGCGTGGGAATCCGTCAACGAGCCTGGTGCGTACGTGGAAAAGGGCAGCGGAGACCTCTACAGGATTCCGAAGGAAGCCCTGATTCCCGGCGCCTCTCCGGCGATCGTAAAGGAGTCACGCGGCGCTTCTGTGCTGGTGAAGCTCAGCGAGGACCCGTTCCTGACCACGTTCAAAGCTCGGTTGCTGTGCTCCCAGAACAACATCGAAGCGAACTTCTAGCTCCTGCTCCCGCGATGAAAGTGGGGCGTCTCTCGTGCGGGGTTCCTTTGTTCGTGCGGGCCATCCTCGGGAAAAATCGCGGCTGCGCTCAAAGAGGGACCCCGCATTCCCTTCTTATCTTGTTGACCTGGCAGTTATAAATCCACTTGACATGAACGCTGGGCCGTTGTAACGTACGGTCTCCATCTGACACAGGCTGTAAGGGCGGGGCGAGGCTCCTATTCCCCCAGCCTCACGCTCCGCTTCTCCCGCTGAAGGCTGGGGGGAAGAGCTTTCCCGAGTTGCTTGCGAGTCCGAACCTTCTTCCTGCCGGAAGAGTTTATGCGCCCGCTCGCAGCTCACCACTTGCGGAAAGAGGGGAAAACCATTCAAAGGAGAAAATCGTATGCCAAGACCAAGTGAAGAAGTCACGACTCAGTCGGTACATGCGGCTCGGAGATCGGTGCTCCTTGAAGTGGCGTGGGAGAGTGTTCAGCAGCCGGGCGCGTATGTGGAGAGAGGCAGCGATGACCTCTACAGGATTCCGAAGGAAGGTCTGGTACCAGGAGCTTCTCCGGCAATCGTCAAGGAGTCCCGCGGCGCTTCGGTGCTGGTGAAGCTCAGCGACGACCCGTTCCTTACGACATTCAAAGCGCGGTTGCTGTGCGCCCAGCACAACATCGAGACAAATTTCTAGGCTCAAACGCATCCTGTGGTTGGGGGAAGGCTGGACCATTCCCAGGAAAGCTAACGGACCGCAACACGCGTGACGGCAACCTGTGACTCACGGAAACGAACGAGGGAAAGCTAGCGTTCTGGCAGGATAGGCGCTGGAGGGTTGAGCGGAAGCAGTTGTTGCCAGGCGCTTGATGCCAAGGGCGGGGTGGAAGGTGAGAGCCCGCCCTTTGCCCTCGAAGAACTTACCGGCAAGGACACTTCCAGTCGTCGCCCTAAGATTGCGCGCTTGGCCGCGAGGTCCCTATGGGAAGGTAGGAAAGACAAATGGCGGCTATAAATTAAAAGAATCACGCCCTGGCGAAGAAACTGTTGACCAGCGGGACGTCATCATGCATAATGGTTATGACATGAGAGGAGGGGATGGAAAGTATGGAACGAGGAAAGCCACTGGCAGGACAATACCCGTGCAGCCTCTGCGGTAAGTCTTGCACCTGCGTCATCGAGTTGCACGAACACGAGAAGCGGTGCATAGAAACGAACGTAATGCTTGGAAGGATGGGACTCGGAAGGCAAGGCCAAAGCTTGCTGTTGAAACACTCGGTCGCCCACGCAGGTCGAGGAAGTGCAAGCAGAGTCTGAGCGTCGGAGGGGCAGGCCCCCCCTTCTGCGTATCGTGTCCCTGGCAGCGGAGTGAGTTTATGCCCCGCATGTGGGGCTTGAAAGCGTCAGCAACTCCACCCAGATCGCAACCGCCAAATACGTGCTCCGATCGCCCGCAATTCCCCGTTACGAGCAGCCTCGATTCGCCGGCAAGTCCCTAACCCGAGCAACCCCACCGGTGAACAACAACGTGAAAAGGCCTGTGTGCGAACGGGCGGACCGAACCCCGACCCCTTGCGGATACTAAGTTTAGATCGCCCCACTGATTCCGAAGCAGATCAACAACTCAACTTGGCAAAGTCCGAACAGTCGGGCAAAGTCCGCAACATGAGGATACCAGGGAACAAAACCGTGGAGTTCCCGAAAATCGGCGAGCTTCGTCGTCCCGCCTCGCGGCATACCTTGAAGAACTTAACTTGATCGTCCCAGAGCTTTGGCTGCACCAGGGATTCTAATCCTGGCGGCCTTGGCTTGATATTTCATGCTTTGCGGGTGTCGCAAAGCGACATGAATGACTAATCTTTGACAACCGAGGTGGCCACTGGTCGCGGTTGTCATTGGAAATTATTAGCCGGGAAAAGGACACTAGGGCCACACCCCTTATCCACAACCCCCAGGAGGAAGACGCGGGTAGCCAAGCGCGACGTGCCTCTGACCAAAACCCGCGCTTGACGCACTGCGCCGAAGGGCCGAAGAAAGCCCATGAAACCGCAAGGCCTTCCCCGAGGACCCCTGCGTGATGTATGATTCTCAGGCACAGCTTTGGGACGGCGATGGGGAACTCTGTGACCTGCCCACGCTGGCGGCCTTGATGGGCATACTGACGTCAAGATGATTATACGTACATCCTCCCCAGGGCGAAGCGGAGAGGCGGGTGATCGGAAAACTCGAGACCTCAAGCAAGCCCGCGTGTGTCCGATCCTGGCCCAGGCTGTCGAGGAAGAGGAGTGGAGGGAAGTCTGGGACCCCGAGCGCCAGGGAATGAGGCTGGGGTGGTGGAGGAACCCTATCGGCCACAAAAGAGGCCACAGATTGACGTGCAAGAGGACCAAGGTCGATGTGACAAAGTATTGAAAACACTATATGTGCGCCCGTAGCTCAGATGGATAGAGCACTTGCCTACGAAGCAAGGGGTCGGGTGTTCGAATCACCCCGGGCGTACCATCTTTTCAACAGCTTAGAGATCCCAAGTTGCAATTGGCCGACGATTAGAGTGCAGTTAGAGTGCAGAACTCGCCCAACTGCCGACACATCATTACAGTGGCGAGTCCTACGCGACGTCATCCGCCGCCTCCTCCGGGCGAAGCGGCACTAGCTGGCTCGCGACCTTGGCGGCCTGTCGGGCCTGCCCGTCCACCACGTGAACGTAATACTGCAAGGTCGTGATGATCGAGGCGTGGCCCATGCGCCTGCGGAGATCCTCGGGTGGTACCCCACGGGCGGCCATGTACGATCCGTGCCAGTGCCTAAGGTAATGCCAAGTGAAGCCCTCGATGCCGAGCTTTTTCGCGGCCGGCGCGAGCACACGCTTCAGAGTGTTCCGCCGGCTCAACGGCGTGCCGGAACGAGACCTGAACAAGAAGTTCCCCGGAGGCTTGCTGTACTTTTCGAGATAGCGTGCGAGCCAATCGAGGTCCTCCTGCTCCAATGTGATGACCCTCTCGGAGGCCGTGCTCTTGACGCTCTTGTAGCGCTTGGCTAGGTCTTTCTCGTCCTGATCCCATGTGGCGTGAACGTAAATACTCTTTTCCTCCCAGCGAATGTCGTCCGGCTTGAGCGCCTGCAACTCGCCAATACGCAGGCCTGTCGCCGATTCGAGCTTAACCATCGTTGCCCTCTGGAGCGGCAGGGCTTTGATGAGCTGAGCCAGGCGCTCGGGCGTGGCCAGCTTCTTGACCGGTTTCAAGGGTCGTTTGGGAAGCGTTACGAAGTGGGCCGGGTTTTGCTTGAGCCTGTATTTTTTCCCAGCCCACTGGAAGAACGAACACATCACGGTGTGCATGTCCTTTACAGTCCACCATGCCATCTTGTCGTCGTGAAATTTCCTGTTGACGAGCTGCTGGATCGGGTCGTAGTCGCGTTCGAGCTCGAGCAGCTCCAGCTTGCCCAGCGCCGGCAGGAGATGATTTTTCAGCAGCGACTCGTAGAGACGCTTGGTCGAGGATTCGACGTTTTTGAGGTACTGTTCTTTGTACTTCGCCACGCCGTCCTCGAACCTTAGCGCTAGGGCGGGCTGGTCCTGTGTGCCCGGTCGGTCCTTGACCAGCAGTTCCAGTTGCTTTCGGGCTTCGCGTTCGTTGATTTGGCGGGAATTCCCCAGGAGGACCGCAGGGATCTTGGTGGGAAGTTCCCGCCCGTTCTCGTCGATAGCGTAAACGCGAAAGCGGCCGTAGAAGTCGATGCTCCCATCAGCGCGCCTCCGCTTCTCAATCCATCCTGATTTGTTACCTCGCCTTTTGCGCATGGCTTCAATCCGCCCTTTCCGTATTGAAGCCTGCTCATCGTCGCTCCCAACACTACCACACCTCGGATCGCGACGTGCCTCTGCCCACATCATGACTTCTTTCTTCCGGAATCTTACGCATCTTGGCGATAATCGGACGCACGGTATCGGATCTGTTGCTCTTCGGCGCGTGTGTTCGCGAACCCACCGTACCGGAACTGTCCAGTGGGCGGCCAACTCAGCCGCAGTCCAGACCGTGTCGTCTTCTTGCTTCACTTAGCTGTTGCTCCCGGACTTTGTCATACGGCTCCACCCATAGCCTCTCTCTTTCCAAATGCGGGCGGCCCGTACAGTCCTATGTGGGGTTGCATCGGAACCGCGACGTCGGCGGCCACGGGCGGAAGGTTCGCACCCACAAAGTGGCCAGGGAGGTGGTGGCCAAATGGAGTGCCCGTCCTGGCCAATATATAACCAACAGTCTGTCATACTACCAGACATGTTTATACAGCGATACCAGTGGCAACCGCAAGAAAATTCTGCCACAACGACAGAAAAGTACATCTTGACTGCCTGTCGGTTAGCTGTTAGTAGATGCTTAGGGAGGTCCGGCTATGCCCCCACGACGCAGGCGAGAGCATAAAGGTCAAGTAAGTGAATTCACTAAGGTTATATCAGAACGCCGCTTGGCTTTGGGCAAAACTCAGGCTGAGATCGCTCGAGACATTGGAGTGAGTTCGCCGGAGTTCATCGGCATGGTGGAAGCCGGGCTCCGGCGCATTGATCTCAACCGGGTTCCAATGCTCGCGAGGGCTCTGAATTACGATCCGGCGGAGCTGTGCAAGCTCGCCTTGCAGGAGCAGGCTCCGGAGTTGTTTCGGACGTTGTTCGGCGGAGCCTACAGCTTCACCCCCAAGGAGTTATCTCCACAAGAGGTCAATACCGTTCACGTCTCCCGCGACACCCGCGAGCTCCTGGAACGGCTACACGCCCTGCCCGCGGAGTTAACGAGATTGATCGAGGGCCTGGTTCGGTACCTGTATTCCGCCCATCTGGCCGGGTCTCGACTACCTCGCTCTCTGCGCCTGAAGCCATACGAGTTATAGGCTAGGGAATTTATGACGAACACCGAGCCGGCAAAGAGGAGAGTTCCGCCACCCAAAAAACGTAGTCCTGTGGGCCGGGGCGATGTCGAGTATTTGATCGCTGTACTGCGAAGACGGCACGGCCTCAGCCGGCCTGCCGCTCGAAGGCTTCTTCGGGCACTCTTTGACGCCATTAAGCGGGGGCTGGCGCGCGACGGTAAGGTCAGTTTGGGCCCGCCGTTGGGCAGGCTTCTGGTGGTGAAATCTCCACCTAAGGAGGTCTTCTCAGCCGCTCTGGACCGGCGCGTGGTCAGGAACAAGTGGGGACTTCGGATCGTCTTGCGTTCGTCGAAGGGCAGAAAAGCCAAGCTCGACCCTTCGCCGCTTATTCCTGCGAAGCCCCCCAAGCCCGCCCGCCGGAACGCGGCCAAGCCCCGCCGTCCCGTCCGCTACAAGTACGGCAGCCCCTATTTGTCAGGCGATCTCGACATCAACTACCCGCGCTGGGTATTATGGTTTCGCGAGCAAATAAAG
>QHZK01000324.1 GCA_003224635.1 Acidobacteriota bacterium
AGCCTCTGAAACGTACCCCAGGCCGCTTCCGCGGCGTTCTTGTTGCCCTGCCTCAGGTAGATTTTCCCCAGCAGATAATAGGGCTCGGCGTAGGAGGGGTTGAGCGCCGCGGCCTGCTTGAGTTCCTGGACGGCCTCGGCGTCTTGGTGTTGCCTGGCGAGAAGCGCGCCCAATTGGTAGTGCGCCTGAGGGAATCGCGGGTCGTCCCGGAGCGATTCCTTCAGATACTTCTCCGCGTCCTCCAGGCGAGACAGCTTGACCAGGAGCGCGCCCAGGTTGAGGGCGGGCCAGGGCGAAGGCGCCCGGCTCGCGTGGTCCAGCCGAACGGCATCCTGATAGGCCTGGATGGCGTCATCGTATTTTCCCAAGGCCTCATAGCAGAGACCGAGGTTGTCGTAGGCCTTCATAAAACCCGGGTCGAGCGCGAGCGCCTGGCGGGCGTGAGCGATGGCGGCGCTGAACTGCTGCGCGTCGTAGTCGAGGCGCGAAAGCCAGTAAGGGTAGAGCGCATTGCGGGGGTCCGACGCGGCGAGCCTGTCGAGTTCGGGCCGCGCCCAGTCGCGATGCTCGAGCGTGACGTAAGCCATCGCCAGCGTGAACCGGGACCGGTCATCCAAGGGGGCCAGCGCCTCGGCTTTCTTCATGGAAATGGCGGAATTGAGATATTTGCCATCTAGGAAAAAGATACCACCCGCGAGCGTCAGCAATTGGGGCGACCTGGGATTGCGGGTGATCTCTTCCAGCAGCAGGGTCTCAGCGCGCGCGTAGTTGCGGCTTTTTATCGCGACCTGGAGGCTCAGACGACGCGCGGGATCGAGCGGCGCTTCCTCGAGCGCGCCCGGGCTCACGCCGGTCGCGGGGATGTCGCGCAACTCCTGCCCCCGGACGTACGGTACAGCGGCGAGCAACGCAGCGACAAGGCACCAGGCAGGGCTGACAAAGCAGAGAAGGAGGGATCTCACGGCCTCGGCCAGGATACACGTTCGCGGCGGCTGGGGCCCCGCCATTTCTGGAACAGAGGCTTTCATACGGACACCTGCTGTAGCGGCGGTCGAAGCCTGCCTTGGCAAAGGACCGCCGAATGGCGCTCCCTGGCCCCGCCAGGACAATCTCCAAGCGCCGCTACAGCTTCATTTCAATACGGCCGCACTTCGATCGTGCGCAGGAACTCTTTCGCCCGCTCGGCGCGCCTTTTTTTGACTTCCTCGAACCGGCTCGCCTGGGCCTCCGCGCGCGGGTCCTTGGTCCGCTGGTAGAGAATCATGAGGTTGAGGTTGGCCGTGTAATTGTTCGGATCGATCTCGAGCGCGCGCAAGAGATCCTTCTCCGCCAGCGAGTATTCCTTCCGGTTCAGGCGCACGCGTCCCAGCTCCGCGTGGGCGTCGGCATAATTCGGATCGCCTTCGAGCGCCAGCCGCAGCTCGCGCACAGCTTCGGCCAAGTCGCCCTCCTGGTTGGCGATGCGGCCCAGGAAGAAGTGCGCGCCCGAGGCCGTTTCAGGGGCCCTCGCCGCCGCCTCCAGCTTCTGCCGGGCCCGCTCGTAATCGTGGCTGTAGAAATATGCGGCTCCGAGGGCGAAGCGGCCCCGCGGGTCCTGCGGCTTGAGTTCGCAATATTTCTGGAAGTAGGGAATGGCCTCGCGTGGGTCGTCGCGCCCGACCGCCACGGCTCCCATCGCGTAATTGTAGTAGGCGTTGGCGGGATCCAGGCTGACAGCTTTTTTGAGCGACGTGTACGCTTCCTGGGCCAGGTTCTCCTCCACCGAGACCATGCCGAAAAAGAAATGGACACTCGCGTTCGCGGGCTCGATATCCCTGGCATGGGCAAGGTATCCGAGAGCCCCTTTATTATCCTTCTGCTGGTTGGCGACTCGCGCCAGCTCGAGAAGAGTCGCGACCGAATTGGGTTCGAGCTCCGCGACGCGTTCCAGAGTTTGCCGCGCCTGGTCGAGGCGCCCGCGACGCTCGTAATGCAGGCCAAGCCGGTTGAGCGTAGCTGGCGAGGCCAGCTTCCGCTCGGCCAGTCCTTCAAGCAGCCGCCCTTCCAGGTCGTCACGCTTGTGCGATTCGAGGACAGGCAGTATCGAGAGCACGTCCGCTTCGGCCAGGTCCTCGCGAGCCAGCAATCGCGCCGCTGCGCCTTCGGCGCGCGCGGTTTCCCCGAGACCGGCGTAGTCGGCGCAGCGCACCGACAGAGCCTGGGCGCGTTGCTGGTCCTCGGCAGGAAGCCGGGAAAGCCGATCGAGCGAGGCCTGGAAAGACGCCAGACGCCCGAGCAGGACCGCGCTCTGGTAGGTCGCTTCGACGTTCTCCGGCTCAAAATCGAGCAGCCTGCGGTACACTTCCAGACCTTTTTTCAAAGCACGGGGGTCTTTGGCCGCATTTTCCTGATAAAGACGCCCCAGGTTCAGGTAGGCCCCGGTGAAGCGCGACCCGGCGGCGATGGCTATTTTGAAGTCGGCCTCCGCTTTTCGATAGTCACCCTGTTGAGCTTCGACCACACCGAGCAGGTTACGAAGACCGGGGTCTCTCGGATAAGCGCCCAGCGCGCCGGTTAACTCGCTCCGCGCTGCCGCGAGGTCGCGCCGCTCGATGAGTTGTTGGGCGTGCGCGAGGGTCTCGGCGAGAGAGCCTGGAACACGATCCTGCGCTGTAGCGGCGCTCGGAGCCTGTTCCGGCGTAGGCAGGGAGGGCCGAAAAGCCGGTGGTCGGAGACCGCCGCTGCGGAGGACGGGGGCGCCACTATGGTTTGCAATTACCAATAGGAGGGCCGCCCCGGCAACCCTCCGAGCCAGCACGGCCGACCGGCTTGGGAATAGCCGCCCTGGACCCATACCATCTTATTACCACCAACGCTACGGCACGGGAAAGGCATTCTTTGGCGGAGACCAAGAGGCAGGGCGGCTTCGGTGGTCAATGCAAAGCCGGAAAACCGGGGTCGGGTCAAGACCGGTCGGGTCAAGACCGGCTTGACTTTTCCTGGAAAGCCGCCTTACCCTGACCGAGGCTGCTGAGGAGGGGAGCCGGGTTAACTTGAGGTCTGCCTCATGCTGCCTCCCGACTACATAGCGCAGTTCGTTCACGAAAACTACATCGACCCTGCGCGCAAGCGTGGTGATAAGGCCGTTACGGTGCTCCCGCGTGAAGTCTACAAGGCTCTCGACTGTGCGTGCAGCCTCGGTCTCATTCACGGGGTGCTTGGATCGATGAAGTTTCGGAATACTTATGGCCTGACGCTGGCGCGGACGGAAGGTCCGGAAGAAGGTCTTCCGACGAAGTATACCTTTAAGCTGCACCTCACCAAGTCCGCTTCGGCATCAAAGAACTGAGTCTACCCGGGGGCAATAGGATTAAGCAGGCGGGGCTTCCTCTCCTGACTCGTACTTCCCTGAATCTTTTCCCTGAATCTTTCCAGGCGTTCCTCCTTGACCGGCAGCAGTGCTCTGCTAAGGCCCTGCGTCGCCGTCCAGGAACAACTGGTAGGGATCAACGTCTTCGAGCGCCTCGGCCAACTTCTTCAAATTGGCGAGGGCATCCCCGTTGGCGAGTGGAGGCGCGGTAAGCCGGGCTTCCACTCGCGCACTGCATCGTGACCGTCGTCCGAGCTCAGGCAGGTATAGGCCGTTCCGGCTGCAAATCCGGCGCAATCGGCTGCCGATGTGGAGGTTCACTGGCGGGAACCCTCCTTGCTTCGCCTATTGTGATGCTCCCAGCAAGATAGGGCAATCCGGTGAATACCTTAGAATCAGCGGAGGTAATCCCTGGGAGGGAAAGGCTATGTGGGAGGGAGCCTATGCTTGAGGTGGGTGCGGGGGCCGCTAATCCGAGCACAGGTTTTCCAGCGCGTCGATCTCTGTAGCCGCCTTCTGAACCTGCATACCTACGAGCATCCCTGCGGTCAGCAGTCCCAGCACTGTGAGCGCGACCTCTTCAGGAATCTCTTTTACCGCCCACAGTTCGCTCGCGCATTCGAGCGCCCAGCGCCGGAACGCTTGGTTCTTGGCCATGCGGCAGATTCGTTCCACGGCAGGGTCGCCGAACTTGGCCTCTTGGATATCGCTGTGGACTTGCTCGAAGGCGCCCTTGAGCAGCTCCGGCGTCACATGAGGATCAATTGTCAACATTCCGGGGTTCTTCCTGCGTCTGTTACGCTCCCGATTCGCGCCAGCCGGCCACCCGTGTTACTCAAATAGACCTAGATAACACCATGCCAGGGGGGTCGTGTCAAGGAAAAAGCGCCGCGCCACGAATCGCACCGCTCCCGGGCTCGGTTCCGAGAGCCCCCCACTCGAATGACGGCCATTCTCCCCCCAAAGAAGCAGATGTTCGGACAAGTAGGCTCAGGAACTTGCGCGCCTCTATATAATTATTGTTATATATAAGTTGTATAATTATAACTATACTTAACACTTGATAAGTTATAATACATGTTCCGATGGACGCGGCCCGGGAGGGGCGGGTTGCGAATCGGGGGGCGCAGGAAGCCGCGCATACCGCGTGGCTTCCCTCGGCGCACCCAACCCACCGTGGTCGATCCTTTTGTTTATGGTGAGATCAAATGCCGCAGATTAGTCCGTCCGGAGGCTTCTGTATCCTTAAGTTGAGTTTACTGAATGTCTTGCCCGCCAAAGGCCGTCGGCGTTCATCAACTCTAAAGTCTTGGACACCGAAGCTGCCTGGAAAATATCGAAAATCATTTAGCCTTCCATAGCTTAGCAGAAATCGGCCATCGCCTCTGCCCAACGGACGCATGAGGGTCTGAAGTTGACCCCATGCTGAAAGCCACGCCTTTCCAAGGACGTACACGCTAACGCGTGGTTTACCGTATAGTTTACCGTATAGTTACTAACCAAAGTACATACTTAGAAGTATCATCAGAAACAGTAAGAGGCACAGCAACACAACATGTCGCAAGTTCCCACGTTTCACCCGGCTCTTACAGCCGGGAAGTCTCGAAAAGGGGAGGAATGAATGAAGAAACTGACAGTTGTATTTGCGGCAGCCGCTTGTTTGGCGATTTCGTGTCTAGGCTTCGCCCAGAGCAGCGGCAACTTCAACGCGGCCGGCACGGCGGCCAACTGCACGATCGGTGCAGGCGGAGCCCTTAGCGGGGGTACCAACTTGTCTCTGTTGACTACAACGATCAAGACTTCCAGCGGCAGCGGCGTACTACTGGATGTTCGGCCCGACTTGGTCACCGGCC
>QHZK01000010.1 GCA_003224635.1 Acidobacteriota bacterium
CGTCGTGCTCTTTGTCGGATCGGAGCAAAGACGAAAGAACTTGGGAACCCTAGTCGCGGGACTCGCCAAGTTCCGCGAGAAGGAACCCGGCCTCGTGTTCGTGAAAGCTGGGGTGGCTCAATCGAAATCAGGTCATGGTCGCTTTCAATCAGCGCTAAAGGCGGACCAGTTGGAGGAGGCCACGGTCTTCCTAGACGGCCTAACGGACGACCAGATGGTTCAGCTCTATCAAGCAGCCGATGTTCTCGCGTTTCCATCGGTGGAGGAGGGGTGGGGAGTGCCGGTTCTGGAGGCGATGGCATCGGGCATACCTGTCCTATCGAGTCAAATCGGGCCTATCGTGGAGTTTGCGGGCGATTCAGTTCTATACGTCGATGACCCGTACAGTTCCCGCGACTGGAGCTCGGGATTGGAGCGCCTCGCGGGGGATAACTCCCTGAGGGAGCGCCTGAGGGTGATAGCTCGTCACCGAGCGCAGACCCTTACGTGGGATCGCGCACGTGAGTTGTTCGCCGCGAATCTAAACCTGGTGGGAGCATAGTAGGTAAACGCGCATGTGTGGAATTTTTGGTGTTGTGGGAGGGGGAGTCGCCGGACTCGATCGGCAGCGGCTACGCAGTTATCAGACTGTGCAGTCAAGCAGAGGGCCGGACTCGCTTGGGGAGTACGAGGACGATCGCTGCTTTCTCGGACACAACCGACTTCGGATCATTGATCTTTCAGATCATGCCAGTCAACCTATGGCCGACACGGGCGGACGTCTCCAGCTCGTATTCAACGGGGAAATCTATAATTATCGATCCTTGCGACAGGAGCTCGAATCTCGACACGTGTTCCGTTCGCAATCGGACACCGAGGTTCTCTTGTATCTACTCAGAGACCACGGCGTGTGCGGTCTTGACCGTGTCGAGGGAATGTTCGCTTTCGCGCTCTGGGATAAGTCAGAGGGGTTGCTCTTGCTCGCCAGGGATCGCTTCGGCGAGAAGCCCCTGTACTACTGCGAAGGGCCGGAATATTTCGGCTTCGCGTCCTCGGTGGGGGCCCTGCTCAACGCTGGTCTGGCCGCGCCTACGCTCAGCCCTGCAGGACTGTTCGGCGTACCCTGGCTAGGTTGCCCCACCTTTGGCCGGACACCCCTACGCGGGATTCAAAGTCTGAAACCCGCCCATTATTTGCTCGTGAAGGGTGACCACGTCGGGCGCGAGACACCGTATTGGCAGACATCGCAGCTATCACCCTTGCCTCCGGGGACTCGAGAGGATGAGGTCATCTCGACGCTCGACCACCTTCTCGGCGAATCTGTACGAAGCCAACTGTCTGCCGATGTTCCTGTTGGGTTGTTTTACAGCGGAGGGCTCGATTCAAGCACCATCGCCTCGTACGTAAGGCAACATTGCGGGCGCCCGTTGCATACCTATTCGTTAGGCTTTGATCACCAGGACTATGACGAGTCGGCCCTCGCGGCCGAAGGCGCCAAGTTTTTCGCCTTTGACCATACGGCCGTCAGGATTCGGTCCGAAGATGTCCTCGCACAGCTACCGGCATTTCTGGACACCCTTGATATACCTCTGGCGGACGGGTTGAACACTTACCTCGTGGCAAGGGCCGCGCATGACGCATTCACAGTCTCACTCTCCGGGGTAGGTGCGGACGAGGCGTTCTGCGGGTACTCGACGTTTCGCTACGTAAAACTCCTCGAGCGGTTAAGGCCGCTCCATGGGCTCCTGCCTAGTTGGAACGGCTCCAGGGACAACCCGATCTCAACCGCAGGCTCGTGGTCTGAAAGGGTCATGACATACCTTAAGGGAGGCCTGACAGGACCAGCAGCACAATACGACGTGGCGCGCGCGATTTACGCATTCGACGAATTGGCAAACCTGTTTACCCCCGAGTTTGCTCGGGGTGCGGTAACTGAGGAACCCTCCTTGCCGCTCCTTCGCGATTCCATGCCCCAAAGCGAGTGTGGTGATGGTCGGACTATGGGGCACGTGACACGGTTGGAGCTCCAACGATATCTCGGACCGCTGCTCCTACCTGCCATCGACGTCATGAGCATGCGATTCAGCATGGAGATTCGCGCACCTTTTCTGAACCGGCAGCTCATCGAATATCTGTTGCGGATCCCCGACGGAATCAAGATGCCGAGTCTGGGACGAAAGCGGTTGCTTTATGAGCTCATGAGAAATCGCCTCCCGGATCGGATACTGCGTCATCGCAAACGCGGCTTCGGCCTGCCACTCGAGCGCTGGATCCTCGAGCCGGGACTCCGGGATGTAGTGACGGACGTGATTGCAAGCAAGAGAACGGTGCAGCGAGGGATTTTCCAGGCGAGCGCATTGAAGAGGGCACTCTTGAGCCTCGACGCCTACTCTCCCGGAGAACGCATGCATCACCAAGAATTCATGCGTCTTTGGATTCTGTATGTGATCGAGGAATGGATCCGACGAAACTGTGATAACTAGGCCAATTCTGTTGATTGCCCGAGATTATCCGCGGATGGTCGGCGGAATCGCACATTACATCGATCGTGTTTTCTCGAGCGTTCCGCCTGAGTGTCTTGTTGTAATCAGACACTTACAGCCGGGGACGAGCGATTCGGAACGGGCAAGGCGGTTCCGGGTCATCCAGACAGGGCGCTATTCGTCGTTTCTTCGGCGAGGGAAGCTGGCAATTCTGCCGCTGCTTGTGACCACTGTACGGCATCTCCTGCGGGATCGGACGTACGGTCTCATCGTTGCGGAACAGATCCAGACGGCTATTCCCGCACTAATTGCCGCCCGGCTCTTGGGCGTGAAGTTCATCGTAATCGCACACGGCATGGAAATCACGACGGGTCGCTGGCGCCGAGTAAAGGCGTGGGTATTTCGTCAAGCTGACCAGGTGATCACGGTGAGCGCCTACTCACGAAGGCTGCTCGAGAGACTCGGGATTGCCCCCGAACGCATTGCGACAATACCGCCGCCTGTGGATGCCGGACCGTTCAAAGACGTCATTCAAATTCCCAAGAATCAAGCGCGGGCTCGATTGGGAATTGCTGAGGATTCGAAGGTTCTTCTCAGTGTAGCTGTGCTAAGGCAGCAATATAAAGGGATTGATACGACGATACGGGCTACCAGCCTGCTGGGAGAACGCTATCGAAGTCTCCAGTATTTTATCGTCGGGGATGGCCCAGATCGCCCTCGACTCGAACGAATCGCCGACGAGCTGCGACTGGACAGTCACGTGAAGTTCGTAGGGCCCGTTGATGACGTGACCAAAGGTCTTTACTACGCAGCATGTGATCTTTTCGTGCTGCCGAACCGTGTCGAGTACGGCCGTGGTGGTGAGCAGAGCGAAGGATTCGGCATCGTGTTTCTTGAGGCGGCTCTCTTTGGAAAGCCCTCAATTGGAGGGCAGGGAGGAAGCCTTGATGCGGTGCTGCACGGCGAGACCGGGCTAAGCGTATTGGGGACATCGGTAGAGGAAGTAGCGGCAGCTGCGGCCAGGCTGCTCGATGACCTCCCACTCAGGGAACAGCTCAGCGAGGCGGGCCGACGCCGTGCTTCGCTCGACTTCTCGACAGAGAGGGTCAGCCAGCGGTTTTGTGAGGAGTGCGCCTCGCTCACTGAGGCGCGAGGAGAATGACCTTCCTTGGCCTAACGAGCATCGCATTCCTGTTAGCCTTGTACTCCACGGCTCTCAAGTACCTACTGCACAATCGCTACATCCTGCTCCTCCCGGACTTTGCTTTTACTTCGCTTCTCCTTCTGCTCGCGGCACGCGAGGTACTCGATCGCAGACCGATTCGCCGCGAGAATGTTCCGTTCCTGATATTCATCTGTGCCTATTTAGGGATCGGAATCCTGCAGATCGCAAATCCGAACGTCCCGACCCTGCTTGCTGGTTTGGAGGGCTTTCGTAAGACTTGCCTGTACATATCTCCTGCTCTTATCGGTCTTTATTTGGGCTGGTCTCCTCGGACCGCAACCCGATTCATCCGTATCCTGGCTATTGCCGCTGTGCCGTTATGTCTCTACGGTATAAAACAGGTTTTCTCCCCTAGCGCATTCGACCTACAGATCCCAGAGCAAAACACCGCCGGGGATGCGGTTTACAACGTGTTCGGCGCATTTCGGGCCACGTCGCTCTTTGCGAGTCCTTTCGCGCTCGGCTTCATGGGCAATGTTGTTGTGGCACTCGGAGTGTTTCTCGCGAGTGTCCGTACCCGCGCGCCATGGGTTTGGATCATCGTTTGCAGCGGCGTCGCGGCAATCGTTGTGAGTTTGACACGCGTGAGTATTCTCTCCGGGCTCGTGCTGGCGGCAGTAGCGCCTCCGCTGATCCTTCGCGCCCATGGTTGGGTTGTTAGGGCTGGTGCCGGTCTCATTCTGGTCGCGCTGGTTGGAATGGCGATCTCCATGACCCCCGTAGGGGACCTGATTGTGAGGTCCCTGGACCTTCGGCATCTGGATGAGGATCGCGCCTATCTCAGGTTCGAAGGATACGATACAGCCCTCGCCGAGCTCGCGAAGAATCCGATTACCGGATATGGCGCCGGCAGTGCGGGCGACGGCCTCGATTCCTACTTCGCTGGGTCCGTATATCTCCCCGCATCCCACAATGTCCTTCTTAAGATTGGATTCGAGCTCGGGCTTTTCGGGCTCTTGGCCTTTCTTCTCTTTTGTCTCTCCTGGGTGCGGATTGCGATACATCGCTATCAGGCAGCTGCTGGCAGAGAAGAGAAGGCGTTAATTGGCCTAGCCTGCGGCCTATTCATTGTATTTACCGTACAGGGAGCCTCCGGTAGTGCAATTGATACCTTCCCCGCAAACGCGATCACGTTCTTTCTAATGGGGCTCGTCGCTGGGTTGAAGTCACCATGCCAAAGCATCTGATCGCAATTCCCTTTCATGACTGGCGGAAATGCATCCGTGAAGGGTTTCGTACCCGGGACGCGCATCTCATCGAAGCGTTCACCCGGGGCGAGGACTTTGACAAGGTCTTGGTCGTGAGTCGGCCGATCACACCTCTGGAGCTTGCGCTCCATCGAGAGTCGAGAGACTCGGGCTTGCGGGTGATGCTGGCAGGCCCGAGTTGGCACGTGTTCCAAGATGATCGAGGTTGCTATGTCTTCGAATATTTCGACTCGGACGTCCTTGGCCAGATCCTATACGGAAAGTCGTGGTTCTTCAGAGCATACGGCTCAGTCAGGATGTTACGCGCGCTTCTCGCGGCCTTGACGAGCTTGGAGATGGAGCAGCCCATCGCCCTTAGCATGAACATCCGAAGTGCCCGGCTAACCGCGCAGCTGGCGGCACGAGGAATCCCAGTCGCCTTCGATGGCTTTGACAACTGGCTTCGGTTCCCCCTCGGTCGCGCGGAACGGCGGTGGGTCGAGCGGAGCTACGCTAGCTACGCTGAAGTCGCACAGGTGTGGTTTACCAATTCGGAGAGTAATTCGGTGGCCTTCGAGCAACAATACGGGGTCCGCCCTTGTGTGGTTGTTCCTAACGGAGTCGATTTCGGGCGCTTCAAAGGCTCATTTGGCGAGCCGCAGTTGTTTGGACAAGTGCGAAGACCGCGCGTATTCTTCGGGGGTAAGATAACCCACCTGTTTGACAGCGCTCTCTTCAATGAAGTGGCCGGTCAGCTCGGGCACATCCAATTCGTCTTGGCGGGCCAGATCCTGGATCGAGCTGTATGGAGAAGAATCCAGAAGCATCCCAATGTCCATTATCTGGGTGACGTGCACTACGATGAGTACCCGGCGTATGTCGCGGCCAGCGATGCCTGCATTCTCCCCTACGTGAGAGACGAGAACTCGCATGGAGGCAATAGTATCAAGCTCTACGAATATGCCGCCGCGGGTAAGTCTACGGTCTCAACTGAGGGAAATGGTGCGGGTGCCATGTCGACATTCGTGACGATAGCAAATTCTCCCGACGAGTTCGCCAAGGCCGTTGTGGACGCGGTCGAGGCCGGTCAGCCGACGGAGCGCGCGTACGAAGACGGCTTCTCCTGGGATGAGAGAGCACGGGCAATCGCACACCGTATGATGGAAATGTCCGAGGGTTCTCGAAGCAAACAGAGTCCTCCTCTCCAGGCAGAGGCTGGGAATGGATGAATGTTTCTGCGGATCGACAAGGGGGAGCTCCTTTGAGGCGCGCGAAACATTGTTTGAGAGGGAAGGTGTGCACAAGTATCAGATCTGCTCGAACTGTGGGTCAGCACGATTGATGGAGAGCTCGCCGACAGTTCAGGACGACCTGTATGGCGGGGAATACGGGACTTTACGGGAGTCTGGAGCCAGGACGGCGGTTCGATGTTTAGCCAACTGCCTGGCCTATAGAAGCCCCCGTCTCGGTGAATCGATCGGCACGATCTTACCCTTCGTCAATTATGGAGTGCTGGGGGTAGTTCGGGCATCTCAGGCCGGACACAAGTCACGCCTCCTCGATGTTGGATGTGGCGCCGGAAGATTTCTTCGTTCTCTGCGCTTTGCGGGGTTTAGGGGACATTGCGTGGGCATCGACCCATTCCTGTGCGGCGACCGCTTGCTGGCCGGTGGAATCCAACTCATCCGGGGCGATATCTCGGACATTCACGGGCACTTCGACATCATTACGATTGTTCATGTTCTGGAACATAGTGATGGACCTGTGAGAATGCTTCGGCTCGCAAGGGAGAAACTCAAAGACGGCGGAACAATCGTTGTGACAATTCCATTGTTCGGAGGAACGGCCTGGAGGCGATATGGCAAGGATTGGGTACAACTCGACGCTCCGCGCCACGCATACTTGCATACGCGGACGAGTCTTGGTATTGCGGCCTCGGCGGCTGGTCTTCGCATTGAGCAAGAAATACACGACTCAACGGTCTTCCAGTTCTGGGGGAGCGACGTGGTGAAGCGTCGTGGGTATTTGTTTCCGCTTCAAGGCGCAGATCTGTCACTACTCCTTCGTAGGCTTGGAAGCTACCTGCGTGATGTAGCCATAGCGAAGAGAGAGGGACTAGGAGATCAAAGCACCTTCGTGCTCAGGGCATCCTTGTCATGAGGATCTCGCTCGTTGGTACGAAAGGCATGAATTGGGGACCTCACGTGTTCGGAGGGTTTGAGACCGCCGTGACGGAGCTTGGCCCTCGACTTGTTGAAGCCGGTCACGAGGTAACCATCTATTGTAGACGGCACCTATACGGAGCTGGAGTTCTCGCCGACAAGGTGAACGGCGTTCGGTTGCGCTACATCGGCGGATTCGAGTCGAAGAACTTCGGAACCATGACGAATGGCGTTCTCAGCGTGGCCGACGCGTTGCGAGTTGGAACGGATGCGGTTGTCCTCTTCAACACCGGGCTCGGCTGCTTGATCCCATGGATACGGAGCACGGGATGTCGGGCTGTTATGCACCTAGATGGTCTCGAGTGGGAGCGCGGCAAGTGGGGATGGGTTGCACGGAGGACGTTCGAGCTTGGCGCCAGAATTAGCGCGAGATTCGCGGACGAACTGATCGCTGACTCACGTGAGATCCAGCGCGTCTACGGGGAGCGATACGGACGGTCCGGCGTGTTCATTCCTTATGGAGCCCGATTGGTACAGAACATTAGGGACTCACAGCTGCTGCCTTACGGAGTCCAACCCGGAACATACTATCTTCTGGTCACAAGATTTGTGCCGGAGAACAACCCACTGTTCATCATCCAGGAATTCCTTCGCGCGCGTACCACCAGGTCGCTTGTTATCCTCGGAGGCAATTTCTACGACTCGCGGTACGAGAAACAAATAAGGAGCATTAAGGATTCCCGTGTTTGCTTCGCAGGGTTCATCGCGGACCAGGATCTTCTCTATGCCTGCTATCGGTATTCCTACGTATACATTCACGGGCACTCGGTAGGCGGTACCAATCCGACGATGCTGGAGGCGCTGGCGAACTCTTGCTGCATACTGGCTCTCGATACGCCGTTCAGTCGGGAAATGCTCTGTGGGGACCGGTACGGCCTCCTCTGGCAGAGGAAGGAAGGCGACCTGGCGGATAGAGTCTCACTTTTGGACGCGGATCCCGTACTCGTGGGGCGATATCGCCAGAGCGCCCTCGAGCGGATTCATGGTGAATATAACTGGGATCACGTCGCTTCGCGGTACCTCGACGTTATCGGCAATCTCACAACATCCGGCCCCAAGGGCCACGGGGCGGTCGATGCACGCCTCGTAGCGGCCGGCACCGAGGAGCCAGAGGTAGACGCGACGGCCAACGGGGCGCTCGCAGAGTGACCTTCCCCGGTGCCGCCCCAAGCGTCTCAGATTATGACGCGCTGTACTACGTCAAGCGCCAGGCAAGCCCGACGCTGCTCGCCGAGATCGCATCGGTCACAGACTTGCTTGATCCGCAACCAAGCGACCAAATACTCGAGGTCGGGTGTGGGGGCGGGGCCCTCCTGTCCCGTCTCATCTCGCACGGATCCGGCAACGTTGTGGGCCTTGATTGGCTCGACGCTTCCGTTGACCTCGCACGCCAACGGAATTCTCGAGCCGCATTACTTCGGGGCGACGCCCGCGCTCTCCCATTTGCTGAAGGGCAATTCAACAAGGTCGTCGCGCAACATCTAATCGAACACTTTGATGACACGGAGCAAGTACTCGTCGAATGGCGTCGCGTCCTGAAACGAAACGGTGTGCTCGTGATCGTCACTCCAAACATCGCCTTTCCGCATCAGCAGTGGTTTGAAGATCCAACCCATCGGCGGATTTTCTCCGCGGCCGATCTCCGAGTTCAGCTAAATCGCGCCGGCTATCTGGTGAGGGAAACCAGAATTATTAACCCATACGTCGGGAGTCTCTCCTTTCAGTTCGCCGCGGCGCGCTATCTGCAATTCTTGCGGCGACTTCCTTGGTTTGGAGCCCACGGAATGAGTTTGATTGCATCGGCGGTACGGCTGTGACCGGGCTATCGATGAGGACCCATTCTAGTCCGCGATTCAGACACCTACTCTTGAGGACGTTGGGCATCAAGTTCAGGCGCCTTTGCTGGGCATTAAACAGTAGGTTTCGCAACTCGATCACGGTGTCCAGGAAGCAAGGTCTTTTCACGGTGTGGCTCGTCCCAGATGAGAGTGTTGGCAAGTCTCTCTATTGTTACGGAGAGCACGAATTGGACCTAATGACGGAAGCGATGACGGTTCTCAGGAGCGTGAGGCTCTGCCCTCCAAAGGGAGAGGGCACAATCCTGGACGTTGGCGCCAACAACGGTATCACCTCAATAGCGATGCTCAACCTCGGCGAGCTCAAGAGAGCGATTGCGATCGAACCAGAGCCCCGAAACTTTCAGCTACTAGTACATAACGTTAGGCAGAACGCGCTAGAGGATAGAGTAGCGTGTTTGCCATATGCCGCCTCAGACAGAGGGGGACAACTTTCCTTTGAACTGAGTGAGGCAAATGATGGAGACCACAGAGTCCGCCCGCCCCAGTCCGCCAGCTCTCCGGAGCGATTTCGGGAATCTGGGCGCCGCGTCATAGGGGTTCAATGCGAGACCTTGTGCGATCTCATGTCAGATGTGCCGCCGGGTTTTACGAGGGACGTCACTGTAATCTGGGTCGATGTACAAGGTTATGAAGGGTATGTGTTCAAGGGAGCTAAGAAGCTGTTATCTGCCGGCATCCCTGTGGTGTCAGAGATTTGGCCGTATGGCATCAGACGTGCGGGAATGAGCGAGAGGGAGTTTGTCGATATCGCGGAAGACAATTGGACAAGCTATTGGGTAAGGAGGAAGGGAAGATTTGTGCAATATCCAATCAATACGTTGCCCATCCTCTTCGAGGAGCTTGGGTACGAAGGTGATGTCGACAACGTCATTTTCACCCGTGACGAAGATCGGCCGACCGGGGGTGTCCACCCCCTGGAGGAGAAGGTGGCAAATGCTATTTCGCCCTAACGCTCCTGCCAGCTGGGACACCCAATGGCAACTCGATATGGCGACCCATGGTCTCGAACGAAGGTCGCTGTGGGACGTTCTGGATGACGTCAAGTTTGGCTACCTACGCCCTATGATTCCCGGATCCGGGGGATCGGCGTTGGAGGTGGGGTGCGGGTCAGCGCGATTGCTCGGAAGGCTGGCCGCACTTGGATGGAAGACAACGGGTATAGATTTCACTCAGTCGGCCCTCGATCTAGCGCAGGAACGGTTCGAGGCGGACGCCCTCGATTCGACATGGGCCCGTGGGGACTGTTACAGGCTTCCATTCGCGGACGGATCTTACGACCTCGTGGCAAGCACCGGACTACTCGAGCACTTTGAAGACCCAACGCCTGTCGTGGCCGAGATGCTCCGCGTACTTCGTTCTGGCGGGCTTTTCTATTCGGACATTGTTCCGCGAAAGTTTTCCCTGCTTAGAGCGCTTGATGGCCTCGGAAATGGTGCTGGGAGCGACATGATTTACGAACGTGCCTTCAGTCGGAGGGAGATTGAAGGTCTTCTGTCGGGGTTCAAGGGGCTCCACGGCGTTCGTGTAACACCGGCTGGGGTGTTCTTGCCTCGAAAACTCTTCTCAAAGCGAATCTCGGTGCTGCACCGACACGAGTACGGCATCAATCGAGCATTCGCAGCACTAGGTAGTCGGTTGGATGGATCTTGGGTTGCGGAATTGCTGGGGTTTTATTACTTCGTCTCTGCGGGAAAGGTGTAATTCATATACCTTACACTGAGGTGTGATTGGTGACCCAAGCCGAATGGAAGCGGCCTACTATAGCCAGAGAGAGAGTTACTTCCGGGCCGCTCCTACACCGCACTGCCGCAACGCCTGTCTACCTGCTCCGACACGCTCAAACCCTCTCCAATATCCGTCGCCGGTACGCTGGAAGGGAACCGGAACCTCTTACCGTAGTCGGCTGCCGGGAATCCGATCGGATGGCCCAGGATCTTCGGGGTGTCGGGTTGGGGATAGTCTGGACAAGCGGGATCGCTCGCGCCCGGGAGACCGCTGCGATCCTTTCGAGTGCTCTTGAAATCCCACTTCGAGACGAGAGTCGCCTCGATGAAATGGTCCTCGGTCCCTGGGAGGGGCTGACCGAGGATGAGGTAGCCCAACAGTACCCATGCGAATTCAAGGTCTGGAACGAACGTCCGGATCTTCTCCGTCTTCCCGGACGCGAGACGCTTGAAGAACTGGCGTCGCGCGTCGCCCCTGTCTTGAACGACGCTGCTTCCCAAACTAAACCGGTCCTCCTCGTAACGCACGTTGCGATCATACGAGTCCTCACTCTCAGCGTTCTCGGTCACGCGCTCTCCTCATACAAGCTTTTGGCTGTTCCAAATGTCTCCTGCATGAAGATCGATGTGGAGACGCGCGAGGTCGTGCATATCCCCAGCCTCGAGCCCGTGGTTATGGAGTTGGGATCGAGCAGAGAATCCAGTCCCGCAGAAATACGTCATCCATGCTGATCGCACGCGCTCCACTGCGGATCTCCTTCGCGGGCGGAGGCACGGATCTGGAGGCCTACTACTCCCACTTCGGCGGGGCCGTCGTGAGCGCGACCATCAACAAGTACTTCTACGTCTTCCTGAGCCGCACGATCGACGACATGGTGCAGATCAGCTCCTCCGACTTCCGGACGTTCGAGCGGCTGGAGGCGGACGCGGAGGAATCCGGTGACGGGGACCTGGCGTATCTCAAGTCCATCCTGGGCGAGTTCGGGGTCGCCAGGGGCCTGTCGGTGTTCACCGCGAGCGAGGTGCCGCCGGGGACGGGGCTCGGAAGCTCCAGCACCGTTGCGGTCGCCCTTGTGAAGGCCCTGGCCACCTTGTGCCAGAGGCGCGCGAGCAAGCAGGACATCGCCGAGCTGGCGTCCTACATCGAGATCGTGAAGGAACGCCGGCCCATCGGGCTTCAGGACCAGTTCGCCGCCTCGTTCGGTGGCCTGAACTGGATTGAATTTCGTTCGGAAGGAACCACGGTAACCCCGATACAGCTCTCCCTCGAGCTCCGGGACCAGCTCGAACGGAGCTTGATGCTCTTCTACACGGGCGCATCCCGCAACGCGGCGACGATTCTCGAGTCGCAGAAACGCTCCTCCGGAGACCAGAACTCCCTGGTCACGAGCAGCCTTCATGGAATCAAGGGAGACGCCTTTGCCATGCGCGAAGCCCTCGAAGAGGGAAGGCTGCATGAGGTCGGCGGGATTCTGCACCGTTCCTGGCAGCGAAAAAAGCAGCTCGCTGATGGAGTGAGCAACGACCGATTGGACCAACTGTACGAAGTCGCACTGGCAGCGGGTGCCGCCGGCGGCAAGATCGCAGGTGCTGGGGGCGGAGGATTCCTCCTTCTTTACTGCGATCCGAGCAAACAGGAGTACGTCACCCGAGCGCTGTCTCGCCACGGCCTGAGACGCCTTGCGTTTCACCTGGACGACGGCGGCGCGCAGGTGCTCGTGAACTCGGTACCTCACGTTCCGGGACTTTCCTACCCTGAGGGAAAATGGATCGGGACTGGCGTCGCTTACGCATAGGGATCATCACCACCGACATCCTGGGGATCGTCGTCGCATACACATCCGCGGCCGTCGTGAGATTTCACCCAGAGCGCCTTGCGGAAAACCAGACGATCGCGCGCGCATGCATCCTGCTGGGCCTCGCGGGTCTCGCGGTGACTCTGGCCCTGGCGTGGCAGCTGGGCACGTACCGCAGGGCGGCGCTCACGGGCGGTCACCGGGTCTATCCGCTTCTCCTGACCGGGGTCACGTACGGCGTGGTCAGCATGACCGTGCTCGGCCATTTTGCGGAGGCGCCGGTTTCCCGCGGGTGGCTGGTGGGCTGCTGGCTCGCAAGCATTTCGGCGCTGGTCTTCTCGAGGTTGATCTGGCGTCACATTGCCTTTCAGTGGCGCCGGCGCGGCGGGCTGGTGCGCCGCATTCTCATCGCAGGCGCCAATCAACAGGGCCTCGCGGTAGCGCAGCAGCTGCACGCTCCACTTCGGCATGGAACCGAGGTGGTGGGATTTCTGGACGACTATCAACGCCCAGGAACCGAAATCCTGCCGGGTCTGGCCGTCGTCGGGCACCCGAGCTCCGTCTTGAGCAAGGCGCGTGAGCTGCGTGCGGATGAAGTCGTCATGATCCTGGGAGGGCTGACCTGGGAGAGCCAGAGACAGCTGGCCGAACTGGTCACGAAGCCGGATTCACCCGTCGAGGGCCGCATTTCAGCGACGTTCTACGATCTGCTCACGACCTCCGCGGAGCTGAGCCACGTCGCCTACATCCCGATGCTCAGCCTGAATCGAACACGCCTGTCCGGGCTCAACGCGGCAACGAAGCGATTCCTCGATCAGGTGATTTCCGGGTTCATGCTTCTGGCGCTCAGTCCGCTCTTCGCCTACTGGAAGCTCAAGGCCTCCTCCCGTGGTGTCTCGATGCTGGAGAGCCAGCGGGTTCTGGGCCTGCGCGGGAAACAATTCCGGCTCGTGGGCCTGCGCGCGGGCCTGACGGGCTCGCCCGTGCTCGCAAGACTCCCTGCGCTGTGGAACGTGCTGAGGCAGGATTTGAGCCTCGTCGGGCCGCGGCCGAGCCGCGTGGAGGAGCTGCCGGACCACGAGAAATGGCGCGCAAGCCTGTTCGCATTGCGCTCCGGCCTCACGGGACTCTGGCGGCTCCGGGAGGCGGACGCGGGGATCGAGGAGAGCGCCGCTCTCGATCTCTACTACGTTCGAAACTGCACGCTCACGCTGGATCTTCAGATCTTGTACCAGACGGGAAGAGAGCTGATTCGTCGATCGATGGGGCGGAGGAGCCTCCTCGCGCGCTGGAAGATCACGAAGAGCGCGAAGGCTGTCGTGCTGGAGGGGGGGTCCCAATTTCCAGACGCCGCGGAGTGGGACGATGTCGTGGAAGGCGTCCCGATCGGGGCTACGGGGAAGGGAGAGCGGGGATGATGTACGACGAGGTGGAGGAATGGCTCGCGGGAGCGCGCAGAGCGCTCGACACGGTCGACGTGACCGCCGTGACGCGCGCCGGACAAGCTCTCGCGAACGTCCGGTTCCGGGGTGGGACGATTTTCGTCATCGGCAATGGGGGAAGCGCGAGCACCGCGAATCATTTTGCGTGCGACCTCCAGAAGGCGACCGCGATCGAAGGCCGAGGAACCCGGGCGATCTCGCTGAGCGACAACACGGCGCTCCTGACAGCCTGGGGAAACGATCTTTCGTTCGATGAGGTGTTCGCGGAACAGCTCCGTCTTCTCGCGTCGCCGGGCGACGGGCTGGTTCTGTTCTCCGTCAGTGGATCCTCTCCGAATTTGCTCTCAGCCCTTGCGGTCGCGGACGAGATGAATCTCACGACCGTGGCGCTTCTCGGAAAGGACGGCGGCAGGGCAGCGCACCTCGTGGATCACCCGGTCGTCATTTCCAGCAACGACTATGGATGGGTCGAATCGGCGCATGTGGTTCTGGAGCACGTGCTCACCTGTTACGTGCGAAAGGCGATGAAAGAACACCTCGTTTCGAACGGCGCGGTCCACGAGATCGTCCGGTGACGCAGATTTCACCGGGCCCGCAGGAGCTTCCGGCCGCCGGGCGTCGTGATGAGGATCGGACCGGGGCTGCCTTCGAGCTGCCGGCGCGATATGCCGGCAGGGCAGCCGCCGCGCAGCTGGCCATCAAGCGCTGCGTGGATGTCGCGGGCGCCGCGGTGGGACTCATGCTCCTGAGCCCGATCCTGGGCCTTCTTGCCCTCGCGGTCCTTCTGGATTCCGGCGCTCCGGTGTTCTATCGCTGGAAGGTCGTCGGGCTGCGTGGCCGCCCGTTCACCGGGTACAAGTTCAGGACCATGGTTCCCGAAGCCGATGAGCGCCGCTCCCAGCTGGAAGGCATGAACGAAATGACGGGCCCTGTGTTCAAGATGCGCGACGACCCGCGCGTGACGCGTGTCGGCCGGTTCCTTCGGCGTTTCAGCCTGGATGAGCTTCCACAGCTGTGGAGCGTGCTCAAGGGCGACATGAGCTTGGTCGGTCCGCGTCCGCCGTTGCAGCACGAGTGGAGCCGGTTCGAGCCATGGCAGCGACGGAAGCTCTCCGTGAAACCGGGAATGACCTGCTTGTGGCAGGTTTCAGGCAGGTCCGATATCAAGGATTTCACAGAATGGGTCAAGCTCGACATCGAGTACATCGAGCGCTGGAGCCTCCTCTTGGATGTTCAGATCCTTTTTGCGACGGGTGTTGCGGTGATTCGCTCGAGAGGAGCGTACTAGCTTGAAGAGAGCCCTGGTCACGGGCGGCGCGGGCTTCGTCGGGTCTCACGTCGTGGACGCGCTGCTCGGGCGCGGAGTCCAGGTTCGCATCCTGGACCTCCTGACCCCGCCGGTCCATGACGGGAAGCTGCCCGACTATGTCTCGACCGATGCCGAGTTCATCCGCGGCGACGTTCGCGATCCGGCTTGCATGAGAAGCGCCCTCCGGGACGCGCACTACGTCTTCCACATGGCGGCCTATCAGGATTATCTGCCCGACTTCAGCACCTTTTTCACGACGAACGCAGCTTCCACGGCCCTCCTATACGAGCTGATCGTGGCGGAGCGCCGTGACGTGGAGCTCGTCGTGGTGGCTTCTTCGCAGGCCGTCTACGGCGAAGGCCGATACCGGTGCGGTCGGGATGGGGACGTGTACCCGGGGCCACGGTCCGAGGAGCAGCTGGAACGTGCCGAATGGGATCACCAATGCCCTGAGTGTGACGGAACGCTCGAGCCTGGATGGACCGGTGAATCGGTCATGGCTCCCCACAATTCGTACGGTCTCTCCAAAAGGGATCAGGATGAGATTGCCGTAAAGCTGGGGGCCCGATACCGGATTCCTAGCGTCGCTCTTCGCTATTCGATCGTGCAGGGCCCGCGCCAGTCGTTCCGGAATGCCTACTCGGGCGCGCTGCGCAATTTCACCGTGCAGCTGGGGTCTGGAGTCCAGCCTCTCGTGTACGAGGATGGGGCGCAGCTCCGCGACTACGTCGGGGTGCGGGACGTCGTGCGCGCGACCCTCCTTCCGCTGGATCGGCCCGCCATGCAGGGGTCCTCCTTCAACGTCGGAGGGGACCGGTCGGTCTCGGTGCTGGAGCTGGCGGGCCTCGTGGGGCGAGCGCTCGGTCGCGCAAGTGAGCCGCGCGTTTCCGGCCATTACCGCGTGGGCGACACCAGACACATCCGCTCCGATGTTTCGCGGCTCAAGAGTCACGGCTGGGCGCCGCAAGAAACGCTGGAGGACGTGGTCCGAGGGTACGTGGAGTGGGCTACATCACATCCTGAATTTCACAACGCCGCCGCTGCCGCGCACGATCGGATGAAGCAGCTCGGCGTTCTGCGCGAATCGGCGAGCGCGGTCAGCACCGCCCGCGGATAACTCTCACCACCTCGCGCGAAGGGACAGCTCTCCGGTGACGTGATTCCTGTCTGCGCCGGATACGTGCTCCGCATTCTGCATATCCGAATAGCCCAGGGCTCCCTCGAGCGCAAGCCCCGCCATGGGACGGTACTCGAGACCGGCGTTCACGCTCAGGGTTCTCTCCACGACCCCGGAGAGTGGGACGTTGTCGACCTTACCCGAGGCGGGATCCCAGGGGTTCCCGATGGAGCCCTCGCCCTTGCGGATCCTCGCCATCTCGAGGCTGGCGGACCACGGCACGTTCCAATCCAGCTGGACTCGTCCCCAAGCTTGCTCCGCGTCGGGCCCCAGAACGTATCCGAGCGGATAGCCCTTCAGCTCGAAATCGTGGCCGTGCCACACGGTGTAGACGTAGTCGTAGATGCGCGTGAACTCGACGCGCGCCGAGAGAACCTTCCGCGGATCGATCGCGCGCGCCGCGTGGAAGCCCGTCTGCCATCCGATCTGCTTGGGCTTGAAGGTCGAGGAGATCGAATAGTCGTCGAGAAGAAACTCGCCGTACCAGCGAAGCCCCCGCGTGAGATCCAGGCTGAAATCGGCTGAGGCCATGACGTTGTTCTTGGTGATCTTGTTCGTGCTGTCGGGACCCCCTGCAAAGGCGTCGACGCGCTTCTCGATGAAGGTGTACGGGAACGCAGGAATGAAGTAGTAGAAGATCTGATCGGATCCGTCGAAGCGAGCTTCTTCGGCAATCCCGATCTCGAGACGGTCGCCCAGGCGAACGCTCATTCGAGATGCGGCGTAGTACCGCCGTTCCACGGGATCCAGGCTCGCGACGAACCACGAAAGCTCGAGCTCGCGCAGCACACCCACGTCGAAGCCGAGCCTGTCGAGCGCCGGCGCGGCGTCGGAGACGCCGAGCGTCCCGGTGGCGCCGGGACCCCACCTCACCCAGGAATGCGCGAGCGTCGCTCGAATGCGATGGGGCTTGGGGGACCCTTCCAGCGCGACGTAAGCGCGATCCAGCCAGGCGTTGAAATCGATCCCTTCGGCCAAGGCGAACTTCGTCCCGAAATTAGGCGTGCCGTGGCCGCCTTGGGAGGCCGTGCCCGCGTAGAGGTCCCCGAAAAGGAGAAAGCGACTCGAGGCACGAGCGCTCGCGCTCGCTCCGAGCCGGTAGTCGCGATTCACGGTGGGCCGGCGGTCGCGGTTCTCTCGATAGAGCGCCTGTACGTACGGGGAGATCTCCAGGCGCCGGTCCTCATCCTCGTCGCGCACCAGCAGCGGCTTCCTCGCTCCCGGCGCGTCCAGGGACGCTTCCCGATCGATGCGCGCGAACGAAAGGTCCTCGGCGACCGAGGGGTCCTGCCCCTTCAAGACATCGAGGTATGCGAGCGCCTCACCGCGCGTCCAGGGACGCCTGTTGATGAAGTTGCCGTTCGCCCCAAACCTCAGCGCGAGCGATTCGAGATCCGCGTAGATCGGGCTCTCGACAGGGATCTCTTCCAGAGAATCGTAGGTCGCGAGCGCGGGTCGGGGGAAAAAGCAGATCAGAAGGAGAATGAAGAGAGCCGTCCCGGGGAGAGGCCGCATCGAGGAGGCACAATAGCAGAAAGCAGTGGGCGCGACCGGCGTCGAACTAAGGCGTAACCCGCGACTGAACGGGCCGTCCGGGCCGTGCGCGCCCCCCACACCGAGTACATCACAGCAGCTAATTCATTACCGCCTGCAGACGATCCCTCAAGTCCTGAAGCTTCGGACGCTCGATCCCGCGCATCTCGCCCGCCTGGGGAGCCTTCCTTCCACCCCTCGCGATATCGCACTGCGTTCCCGCAGGCACGTGCACGACCTCGCCCCTGCCCGCCTTCACATCCGCCGTGCCCTCGAGCACGCACACGCACGTACCCGCCGGCTCCGCGATCACGGCCACCGTCGTGCCCGTGAGACGCACCGTCGCGTCCGGGGTGGTGATCGCGAGGTGGGCGCCGTCGAACCGCAGCCCCGTCGTCACCCGCAGCAATCCGCGATCGACCCTGGCCGTTCCGTCGCGCCCGAGCCAGCGTCCCGGGGCCGCGGGGAGCACCAGCTCGGTGCCGGGCGTGAGCTGGAGGGCGAGCACACCGGAGCTGAGGATATCGAGATCCTGA
>QHZK01000325.1 GCA_003224635.1 Acidobacteriota bacterium
CCCACTCGTGAAGGGAAAGGTAGAGGGCTTTGAAGCTTCAAGGACGCGTTGCCTTGGTCACGGGGGCAGCTCAAGGGATAGGCGCGGCGATTGTTCGAGAATTTCTGCGAGAAGGGGCGACGGTAGCGGCGATTGACATAAAGCCGGAAGTTCGCGTCGGGTTTCAGGCAGTTCCCGAACAAGCCGGCAAAGTGCGCGCTTACGTTCTCGACATTTCGAACCACGAAGCTTATCGGTCCTGCGTGGAGGACGTTGCGAAGCGGGAAGGGAAGATCGATGTTCTGGTCAACGACGCGGCGATATGCTTTTACGGGGACATTTTCGAAGACTCGCTCGAAAACTGGCGTCAAGTGCAGGCGGTCAACCTGGAGGCGATTTATTGGGGCTGTAAATTGGTCGCTCCCCACATGGCTCGGCAGCGCTGGGGTCGGATCATCAGCATCGCTTCGACGCAAGCCATTGCCACCGAGGGGCGACTCGGATCGTACACGGCGGCCAAGGGCGCGATCATGAGTTTCACTAAGTCCCTTGCTGTAGAACTCGCTCCGCACGGAATCCTCGCCAACGCGATTGCGCCGGGATGCATTCATACGCCGATGTCCGTTATCGACGGCGTAGACGAGACTCAGACGGAGCTCTTCGAAGAATGGTACGTGCGCAGGCGGAAGATTCCTTTGGCGCGCCCCGGCGAACCGGAAGAGATCGCTCGCGTCGCCGTATTTCTCGCTTCAGACGACTGCTCGTACGTGACCGGCCACACGTTGGTGGCGGACGGCGGCTTGACGGTCACCTTTTGAGTTTCTCGAGTCGGATCGGTTCCCTTTCGATTCAAACTCGGGCTCGATTATCGATTGCGCTGACCCTGTTTCAAGCCATCTCTTCTCCGGATAAATCCAGTGACGGCCAAATTGTCGCTCCCCGAGAGTTTCGTTGCAGCAGGGACTGCGGCCTTGATGGTCGGCTTCAGCGTCATGAGCTACTTCGACCGGACAATCATGTCGATCGCCGGCCCTGCCATTATCCGGGAGTTCAAGCTGTCGGAGACTGAAATGGGGACAGTCTATTCGGCCTTCATCCTCAGTTACGCAGTGCTCATGATCCCTGGAGGGCGATGGGCGGACCGCTTTGGCCCTCGACTCGTGCTGACGGCAATGGGCCTAGGCGCCGCCCTGTTTACGGGTTTGACGGCGCTAGGCGGCCGGCCGGGACTTGGCGCGTATCTAGGCGTCGTACCGGCATTCGCTCTCATCCGACTAGGTCTTGGTGTCTCGACCGCTCCGCTTTATCCGTCCTGCGCGAGGATGAATGCGAACTGGTTCCCGGAATCCAAACGCGGCCGAATTTGGGGATTCGTGGCAGCCGGCGCGGGGCTGGGTGGGGCGGCCGCACCGCCTCTTTTTTCGCGGATGATTGCGCGCTACGGCTGGCGAGCCTCGTTCTGGCTCGCAGCAGCCGCGACTGCAGCGCTGGCGGTGGCTTGGCACGGTTATGCTCGCGACTACGCCCACGAACACCCCTGGGTCGCGAACCTCTCCGAGATTCCTTGGCCCCGAGAAGCTGCAAGAGTAGCGCCCAGCAGACCTGGCCCCACCCCTTGGCGCAAATTAGTCGGCGACAGAAATCTGTTGCTGCTGACGATCGGCTATTTTGCCGTCGCCTATTTTGATTATCTGTTCTTTTACTGGATCTTTTATTACTTCGGCGAAGTGCGCCACATCGAACCGGCCCGAACGGCCTTTTATACTGCTGGGTTGTTCCTGACCTGGACGGTGATGACGCCACTTGGAGGATGGGTCTCTGACCGTCCCGTCGAGCGTTATGGGCCGCGCGCGGGCCGGCGACTCGTCGCAATATTCGTATTGGCTTTGAGTGCGGTCCTTCTCGGTTGCGGTACCAGCGTGTCCCGGCCCGGAGCTGCGGCCGCGCTCTTGTCTCTGGCCTTAGGTTTTGCTTCGAGTTCGGAAGGCCCGTTCTGGGCTACCGCCATCGATATAGGCGGCGCGCACGTCGGAGCCGCGGGCGGCATTCTAAACACCGGCGGCAACCTGGGGGGCTTTCTCGCTCCCATCGTCACGCCTTACATCGCTTCACACTGGGGCTGGTCGTGGGGCCTCTACTTTGGAGGCCTGATCATGATGCTGGGAGTTCTCGTGTGGTTCTTTGTCGATCCCACAAAGACGGTCGCGCCGGGATAGAAAACACAATCGCGATAAGGTACTGGCGATTCTTCCGCGCTTCCATGACGGCCCGACCGCCTCATTCATATCGGGTCCCACGGGAAGCCTTTGCCGTGCTGCCAGCAGGCAGGGCTTTGGATCATCTGCTGCCAACCGCCGTGACATGGCACCTATCCGAATACCGGCGAGATTTCGCCGACGTCGAGGAAGTCGGTCCCCGACTGCGTCTCCACGTACCGGAAGGCCCGGCCAGACGGGGTGTTCGTAATCTCTTTGCTCCAGTCGATTCCGAGGGCCGAATAAATTGTTGCAGCGACGTCCTCCGGGTAGATCGATCTTTTCTTCGACCAACCCGGCTTGACTACCTTGGCGCCCTGCTCGTCGGTTGCGCCGATTGCCTGACCACCTGCAATTCCGCCCCCAGCGAAGAGCCCGCTCATGGCAAAGCGGTGATGGTCCCGCCCTTTGTTCACCGTAATATCGCCGGGCGTTCTGCCGAACTCTCCCATGCAAACGATCAGGGTCTGGTCGAGAAGCGACGGGCCCTCCCTGGTTTGTGTTTTTTCAACGTCGCCAATCAGCTCGCCTAACCCGCTGTCCAGTTCGCGGCTCAGATTGTAATGATTCCATTTCTGCGCCTTATCGTAGATGTTGGTATGAAAGTCCCAGCTGCCCTGGTGGATGGCAATAAAGCGCGTTCCAGCATCGGCGGCAAGAATGTTTCGCGTTAGAATGCACGCGTCGCCGAACGGCGAACTGCCGTAGCGTTTCTTCTCTTCCGAGTCTAGCGTCAAAATTTTCGCAATCTGTGGGGACTGCATCATGACGAGAGCCTGGTTGCGGTAGGCATCCAGTTCTTCCACTGGCAATCTGTCTTTGTTGCCCGCGCCAAGAGCAAGCGATTCCATGACCTTCAAGTAATCGGTTCGGCGACGAAATCGACCTCGTTCCCCTTCAGGGACCACGAAAGCGAAATCGCCGCCCTGTGTGTCCAGGTTCAACGGAGTGTACCTGCTGTCCAGGCAGCCCTCCTTGACCTGATCCGAGCCGTAGTTCATTGAGACGAACGGCGGCATGAAATCAGAGACCTTCCTTCCCTCTCGAAATTCGTAAGCGATCACGGCGCCCAGGGCGGGCATTTCCCTGACGCGCGCCGGGCTGAGTGACGAGCGCACGAGCCGGAGATCACGTTCCTTTTGTTGAGCCCGTCTCTATGCTTTCGGGGGCATTGCTCGCGGACAGCTTTGACGGGACGCACCTGAACGCGAATCTTTGGTGGCGCCCCAATTGGATGGTCCAGAATGATCCCTATATTTCTGTGGGCGTGGAGAACGGAAGACTGCTTATTTCAGGCCTCTCGCATCCAGCCGGTACGGATCATCAATATGTCGGAGTAATTTCAAAGTACTTTCGCGAAACCGACGCGGTGCTTGTCGCCAGAATTCGAGTTCAATCCTCCTTCGAAAAGGATGGAAGAATCCAGCATATGGTTCATCTTTGCAGCGGAGATTGGCCAGACTTCTTCACGGAGATCATTTTCGGCCGGATTTCGACAGGCCCGCCAAGATGGTTCGCAGCATACGTAGACAAGATATGGGAGCATTCCGGATATACCCAGTACCTCGAACCTACGCATGCCGCCACGAACGCCGAAGCACAGGAATGGCGCACGGTCGTGCTCAAACATGACGGCCTCACAGGCGAGACGCAGAATTACTTGATCTTAGACCATGAGTGGATCCTTATTGGCCCTCCTCACGCTCTCCGCTTCAATCACACACACGTTGAGCTTAAGGTCGATGTAAGCGCCGTCGGCACTTCGGTCCAAATGGAGGCCGATGATGTGCGACTTTATCTGAATCCTGCGCACAACCCTGTGACCATTGTTGTGAGCAGCAGAGTCGCTCGAAATCGACCGGAATTGCCCATCGGGAACCAAAACGTTCGGATCGTTGAGGAAAGCGCGTCGCGTCTGCTGGGTGAATCGATGACGGACGAAGGAGGCCAAGCGAAGGTGTTTTTGAGGGCGGACGTCGTATACCCCGTCGCGGCTCGCATTGAGGTGTGGGACGGCAACAGAGAAGTGCTGCGCTCGAGAATTTCAGGCGATGGGATTCGGGGACTCTATCCAGGGGACGTGTGGGCTGTGAGGACAGATCCAACCTTTGCCGAGATGCGCTATTCGTTGAGGAATCATGGCTCAACAGGCCGATTGACTCGGCGAGAACTTGCCGTCAGAAGGATCGAAATTCCGGACTTTCAGCGAATTCATGCGACAATTCCCGCCGTGCAGGAGTTGTTACACATTTTCTCTAACGCAGGACAGAACCCCAACCTGAAGTAGGCGGGGCGGGATGCCGCGAAAGATATGCACTTTCCGAGAGCACGACATCGAGCGGGGGTTCCGCGCCGTCACGCTCGAGAATGAGACCATCTCGGTCACCGTCTTACCAGAAAAAGGGGCGGATATTTATCGCCTTGTATACAAGCCGCGCCAGATGGATATTCTGTGGAAAAGCCCGTGGGGGCTCAGACGTCCCGCGACTTGGCTACCCACCGCCGCTGACAGCGCGGAAGCTTGGCACGAGTGGTACGAAGGCGGCTGGCAGGAGATCTTTCCGAACGGTGGAGACAGTTGCCTGTACAAGGGCTGCCATCTGAACTTTCATGGCGAGGCATCCGTCCTCCCGTGGGATTATCGAGTGAGGAAAACGACACTCCGAATCACCGCAGCGTTTACGGTCGCGCTGTTCCGCAGCCCGTTCGTCGTCCGCAGGGAGATCACGATTGAATCCGGCAGGCCGGCGCTTTTGATTTCGGAGAAAATATCGAATCTCGCCGAAGAAGATATGCACTACATGTGGGGACATCATCCGGCCTTGGGTGCTCCATTTCTTGCCGGCGACTGCCGGATTCAACTCCCGGGCGCCGTGTTTCAACGTCATGGCTTGGCCGTCTCTACCTCACGAAAAATGCCTGCCAAAACCGCGCCTAGGTGGCCGCTTTTGCCGATAAAGGGTGGCCGTGTCGACCTCAGCGTGGTTCCCCGTCCAAGTGAGCGGCACCGGGAATTCGGGTACCTGCACAGCCTCTCCTCGGGCTGGTACGCAGTGACCAGCCACAGGTACAATTTCAGTTTCGGCTTGGCCTGGCCCCGAGAAGTTTTCCCGTACCTCTGGTTCTGGCAGGAGCTTCGGGGCAGCTTCGGCTTCCCTTGGTACGGTCGCTGCTACGTGATGGCGATCGAACCCTTCACGAGTATTCCGGGCGCCGGCCTTCAAAACGCGATTGCCGCCGGCACGGCGCCAGTTTTGGCGGCTGCCAGTAGTGTTGAAGCCTCACTCGCCGCAATGTTCATCCCCGGGTCAGACGAGATAGAGTCTATTGAAGTGGACGGCAGGGTCCGTGCTCGGCTTGCCACTTCCAAACCACTCCGAAAAAGGGCTTGACAAAGGGGGAAAGTGAGACCTAGAAATCGCATGGAAGATCGATCATAGAAAACGACGCTCCTTTACGGACCAGCAGTGTCTCACGATGGCCCTGGCGAACTAGGGTCCATTGCAACGGCAC
>QHZK01000326.1 GCA_003224635.1 Acidobacteriota bacterium
CGGTATTTACAACGGGACACTACGCGGGTTTTACCCCCCCGGGGCGAAACGCAATCGGGTTGATACCCGGCTTCCGACTCCAGAGAATCCCGTAAGGTTTAGTCCTACATCATAGGCACGGTCCTACATCAGAGCGGAAACCCGGGTCGCATAGAAACCAGAAAAACAGCATAGAGGTGCCGCCCACGTTTTCTACGAGCGTGCAACGTGGGGAAATTTTTTCTGCTAGAATGAACCCGATGGCTTCCACGAACTTCGTTCATCTTCACCTTCACACGGATTACAGCTTGCTCGACGGCGCCTGCGAGATTTCGGGGCTCATGGACCGCGCGGCGGAGCTCAAGCAACCCGCGGTGGCGGTCACGGACCACGGCAACCTCTTCGGGGCGATCAAGTTTTACGAGGCGGCGCGGAAGCGCAACCTGAAGCCCATTATCGGCTGCGAGGTCTACGTCGCGAGCACGAACCGCTTTGACCGCTCGCAGGATTCCGACCGTCCGAACCACCTGGTCCTGCTCTGCGAGAACGAGCGCGGGTACCGCAACCTCGTGAGGCTGGCTTCGGCGGCCTACACGGAGGGCTTTTACTACAAGCCGCGGATCGACAAATCCCTGCTCGCCCAGCATTCGGACGGCCTGATCGGACTTTCGGCCTGCCTGCGCGGCGAGGTTGCGGCCGCGCTCGCCGCCGACCGCTTCGACGCCGCCCGGCAGTCCGCGTACGACCTGCGCGACATCTTCGGCAAGGGCAATTTCTACCTGGAGATGCAGGACCACGGCATCGCCGACCAGAAGCGGATCAACCCGCACCTGGTCAAGCTCTCGCGGGAGACCGGAGTCCCGCTGGTCGCGACCAACGATTGCCACTACCTCACCCGGGCTGACGCTCGCGCCCAGGACGTGCTCGTGTGCATCCAGACCGGGAAGACCGTGAACGACTCGACCCGGATGAAGTTTCCGACCAACGAGTTCTTCTTCAAGTCCTCCGAGGAGATGCTCAAGCTGTTCGGCGAGGTCCCGGAGGCGCTCGCCCGCACCGTGGAGATTGCCGAGCGCTGCAACGTACACCTGGAAAAGAAGCAACACGTCTTCCCGCACTTCGAGGTGCCGGCCGGAGAGACGCTCGACAGCTTCTTCGAGAAGGTCGCGCGGGAAGGCTTCGCGCGGCGCCGCGAACAACTGGAGAGGGCGCGCGCGGCGGGCCGGCTGCGCCACCCGCTCGAGGCCTACGAGGAGCGCCTCAGCCGGGAAATCGAGCTCGTGAAGCAGATGCGCTTTGCCGGCTACTTCCTGATCGTGTGGGACTTCATGCGGTTCGCACGCGAGCGCTGCATTCCGGTCGGGCCGGGGCGCGGGTCGGCCGCTGGCAGCCTGGTGTCTTTCGCCTTGCACATCACTGACATTGATCCCTTGCAGTACGACCTGCTCTTCGAACGGTTTCTCAACCCGGAGCGGATCACTTTCCCGGACATCGACATCGACTTCTGCGTGAGGCGTCGCGCCGACGTGATCAACTACGTCACGGAGAAGTACGGCCGCGAGAACGTGAGCCAGATCATCACCTTCGGCACCATGGGCGCCAAAGCTGTCATCCGCGACGCGGGCCGCGCCCTGGATATGCCGTTCAATGAGGTCGACCGGATCGCCAAGCTGGTGCCGAACGTCCTGAACATCACGCTCAAGGACGCGCTCGCGCAGTCTCCCGAAATGCGGCAACTGAAAGAACGCGAGCCCCGCGTGGCCGAATTGCTCGAGGTGGCGGGGCGTCTCGAGGGGCTGGCGCGCCACGCCTCCACCCACGCCGCCGGCGTGGTCATCTCACCGCAGCCGCTGCAGGAAATCGTCCCGCTTTACAAGAGCAACAAGGATGAAATCACCACGCAGTACGCGATGGACGATCTCGAAACGATCGGCTTGCTCAAGATGGACTTCCTCGGGCTCACCACGCTGACGGTGATCGATGATTGCCTGAAGCTGATCGAGGCGACGCGCGGCGAGAGGCTGGATTTCGCCAGTGTGCCGCTCGACGACAGCGAGACCTACGAGTTGCTGGGAAAAGGACTCACGGCGGGGATATTCCAGTTTGAAAGCCGCGGCATGACGGACATCCTGCGCCGGGCCAAGCCCAATCGCCTGGCCGACTTGATCGCCCTGAACGCCCTCTACCGTCCCGGGCCGATGGGCATGATCGACGATTTCGTCGCCCGCAAGCTGGGCCGCAAACGCGTCACCTACGACTTGCCGCAACTGAAGGACATCCTCGAGGAAACCTACGGCGTGATCGTGTACCAGGAGCAGGTGATCCAGATTGCCGCCAGCGTCGCCGGGTTCAGCCTGGGTGAGGCGGACATCCTGCGGCGCGCCATGGGTAAGAAAAAACCCGAGGACATGGCGGCCATGCGCGAGAAATTCCTGGCCGGCGCGCGCCGGAACGGCGTCGCGGCGGCCAAAGCGGAGAAGCTCTTCGAGCTGGTGAAGGAGTTCGCGGGCTACGGGTTCAACAAATCGCACTCCGCCGCCTACGCGTTCATCGCCTACCAGACGGCGTACCTGAAGGCCCACTATCCGGTCGAGTTCATGTCGGCGTTGCTGAGCTCTGAAATCGGCAGCCAGGACAAGCTCACGTTTTACTTGAACGAGTGCCGCGACATGGGTATTCCTATCCTTCCGCCCGACGTCAACTCGAGCCAGCACGCGTTCACGCCGGACGGGCAAAGCATTCGATTCGGACTGACCGCCATCAAGAACGTGGGTGAAACGGCCATCCAGTCCGTGCTCGCGGCGCGGCAGACGCTCGGCCGCTTCGACGGCCTGTTTCAGTTCTGCGAGAACGTCGACCTGCGCCTGCTCAACAAGCGCGTGATCGAGAGCCTGATCAAAGCCGGCGCCCTGGATTCGCTGGGAGCGCGGCGCCCCCAGATGATGGCCATACTCGATCGCGCCATGGACCTCGGGGCGCGCCGGCAGCGCGAGGCCGAGAGCGGTCAACATGGGTTGTTTGTGAGCGAAGGCGCTCCGGCTCCGGCGATGCCGGAAGACCTGCCCGACGTTGCGGAATGGTCCGAAGCCGAGCGGCTGGCCGGCGAAAAAGAGGTCCTGGGGTTTTACGTGACCGGCCACCCGCTCGAAAAGCACCGCGCGCAGATCGCGGGCATTACGCGCTATGACAGCTCATCGCTTCAGGAGCTGGACCACGATTCTGCGGTCACGCTGGCTGGACTGCTCACCAGTCTGCGCGTCCGGCCGAGCAAGAAAGGGGACCTCTGGGCGAGCGGCGTGCTCGAGGACCTGCGCGGCACAGCCGAGCTGTTGGTGTTTCCGCAAGCCTTGCAACAGCTCCAGGGCGTGCTCAAAGAGGATACGGCGCTGGTGATCAAGGGACGCGTGCGGCACGAGGAAAACGCGCCGCCGAGGGTGGTGGTCAGCGAAGCGCGGCCGCTCGATGCCGCAGTGAACGGCGGTCAAGCTCGAGCCGCGGACCGCCGACCGGAGCTGCGGATCCGACTGAACCTGGAAGATGCGAGCCGGGCGCAGAACCTCGCCGATCAACTCGAAGCCTTGCTGTCAGCCTACCCAGGCTCGAATCCTGTGGTGTTCGAGCTGACGCGCCCGGGTGATTTTCGCGCCCGCCTGCGCTCGCGCCGGCCCGCCGCCGTGCGGGCCGAGGGTGATCTGATCGAGCGGCTGAAGGAGCTTTGCGGGGAGGGCACGGTGTCGCTCGAAAAGGAATAAAGAAGTTGGTCAGTTCGTCAGTTTCTCAGTTTGTCAGGTAAAACCACAAAATGGTTTTGACTGATAATGGTTTTGACTGATAACTGACAACTGATGACTGAGAACTAACATACTGACGAACGGTCATGGCCAATCCTGACGGACAACAAGCGATCGTGCAGGAAATCGAGAAGCAGATCGCGGAGCTCGAGCGAGCTTCGGATTCCGAGGCGGCGCGGGAAGAGATTGAGCGCCTGCGCCACCAGGTCGCAGGCTTGCGACGCCAGGTGTCCGGAGGTGGAGGCGTGGATGGCCGATCTGCGGCAAACGATCCCTGGTCGCGAGTGCTGGTGGCGCGGCATCCGCGGCGTCCCCACACGCTGGACTACGTTCAGTTGCTGTTCACGGACTTCACCGAGCTGCACGGCGACCGGCGCTTTGCCGACGACCCGGCGCTGGTAGGCGGGTTCGCGCGCTTCGACGGCCGCGCGGCGATGGTCATCGGCCACCAGAAAGGGCGCGATACCAAGCAGAAGCTGAGGCGCAACTTTGGCATGACCAATCCCGAGGGCTACCGCAAGGCCCTGCGCCTGATGCAGCTCGCCGCCAAATTTCGCCTGCCCATCATCACCCTGGTCGATACGCCCGGCGCCTATCCCGGCACCGGCGCCGAGGAGCGCGGCCAGGCTGAGGCCATTGCCTACAACCTGAGGGAAATCCCGAAGCTCGCCGTTCCGATCATCGTCGCCATCCACGGGGAAGGGGGCAGCGGAGGAGCGCTGGCCGTCGCTGTGGGCGACCGGGTCCTGATGCTGGAGAACGCCGTCTACTCGGTCATCAGTCCGGAGAGCTGCTCTTCCATTTTGTGGCGCGACTGGGACCACAAGCAGGAAGCGGCGCGCCTCCTGAAGTTGACGGCGCAAGACCTTCGCGGCTTCGGGATTGTGGACCAGGTCGTTCCGGAGCCTTCGGGCGGCGCCCACCGCGATCCTCAGCGCGCGGCCGCCCTCCTGCGCGCCGTCCTCGCTGAAACTCTGCGGCAGTTGGAGGCCCTCTCCACCCAAGAGCTTCTGCGCCGGCGTCACGAACGGTTGCGAAAGCTCGCCACGTTCGTAGACGGGGCGTGAACCCCCCTTAGCTCTAATTGATTCATCGAGTCATTGAGTCACTGAGTCATTGGCCGCCCGAAGTGGCGCGGGCCGGGAGCCTCGGCATAATTTATCCAGGTTACGACTGGCCCAAGGAATGGATTAATCGGCTGGGCATAACAGCTCTAGTCAACCAACAATTTTCTCCTTGACAATGTATTAGGGCAGGTGGTTTACTCCGCCTCAGCGTCTGGTAGTTTCGGTAGTCGGGTCGGGAATCCACATCATAGTCGGGGAGGTTCAAGATGTTGAGCTTCCGTCTCAGGGCACTGTTTTCCGCCCAAGCCCGCGGGAGACTTGAGCGTTCCTGCGCTTTTTCGCGTTGGCTCGGGTTTGGTTTGTCGGTGGCGCTCTTTGCCGCAATCCTCGCGTCTCCCGCCTTGGCGCAGAACACAGGAAGGGTGGACGGTCTCGTCCACGATCAGAGCGGGGCCGTTGTGCCCGGCGCGGCGGTCACGTTGCGCAACGAAGCCAGCGGGACCGAGCTCAAGGGGAAGACTGACGCGACC
>QHZK01000011.1:0-19910 GCA_003224635.1 Acidobacteriota bacterium
GTTTACGGAGAGACTTGAGTCCCAAGTGGCGGAATTCGACGCTGCCGGTCGTCCTTTTGTGCAATTAGTGCTCGACGTTGCTTATGAATATGAATTGCCGTTGGGACTGGAGTACGTGGACGCCGACGCGATGAAGCAACCCATGAACCTAAAGTTAAGGAACGAACGAGTGCGTGAGGTCCTCCTGGCAGCCGTCGCCCAGCTCCCGCAGTACCGACTGGAGGTCACCCCACATATGCTCAAGATCTATTCACCCAAGGCGAGGTCAGACAGCTGCAATCTTCTGAACACGACTATCCATGACTTCAAGTGCCTAGCCCAGAGTCCCAGAATGGCAAGCATGGAAGTCTACGCTGCGATGATGTCTCAGCTTCACGTGCCATGCTGTGAGGCCGGCGACGTACTAGACTCCGGTCATCCTCGCACCGTGTCGCTGGATTTGCAAGACAAAAAGGTCTATGAGCTCCTGAACGCGATTGTTGCGCAGAACGGCGAAACTGTTTGGGTGGCGCTCGTGCCGCCGGAAAAGCTCTCCGACCGCAAAGCGAAGCTCTGGGAGATTTACGGACTAGGTCCGGGATGGGAACGCATCCTCCTCCGGGATTTGAGGGGCACCTTCGGGACAGGAAAGTGACCTGGTCCGTCGAAGGCCCGCCGCCAGCCTCTATAATCAGTCCGGGTTATTTCACATTTTGTTCTGCCAGGCGAGGCCCCGTGCCCCCTCCGGGAACGTAGCGCGAGAGGCTGCGGACGCTTCGATCAAGGGCGTCGAACAGTTCTTGCGCATGAATGGGCTTTGAAACGTATCCGTCCATTCCCGCCGCCAGGCACCGCTCGCCATAGCCCGGTGCGGCGTGGCCCGTCAGCGCGAGAACGGGAAGGCGCTTTCCCGTCGCCCTTTCCTGCTCGCGGATGGCCGCCGTGGCTTCAAACCCGTCCAGATCGGGCATCTGCACGTCGATGAGAAGGAGGTCGAACGTCTGCGTCTCCAAGGCAGCCAGAGCGTCACGGCCATTGCTCACGGCCAGCACCGTGTGTCCGCGCTTCGAGAGCAGTCGGTCGACCAGGGTCCGGTTGACGGCGCTGTCCTCGGCGAGCAGAACGCGGAGGCCGCGCCGTCCCTCCCTTAACGAATGACGGGTGACCAGGCTCGAGCGTCCGGCTTCAAGGCCCTTGCGGCTCAGGACACTCAATACGGCTTCCCACAACTCCGGCTGCCGGACCGGCTTCGTAAGGTAAGCCGCGATGCCCCACTGCCGGCAGCGCTCCGCGTCCCCAGGCCGCCCGCCGGACGTGAGCATCATGATGGTGGCCTCCGCCAGCTCCGGGTTCCGCTTGATGCGGTCCGCCAGGACGAAGCCATCCGCCTCCGGCATGTGACAATCGGTCAGCACCAGCGTAAAAGGCTTTCCCGTCGCCTTGGCCTGACGCAACGCGGCCAAGGCTGCCTCCACCCGGTCGGCGAGAGCAGGCCTCATGCCCCAACCGGCCAGCGTCCGCCCGAGGATCTGCCGGTTGGTGGCGTTGTCATCCACCACCAGCACCGGCACATCGCGAAGCAAGGCTTCCGACGCCCCGGGTGCAAGGGCCAGCGGGCGCGCGATACTCTTGCCCAAGTCAAACCGAGCCGTGAAATGGAACTGGCTTCCCCGGCCGGCCTCGCTTTCCACCCAGAGCCGGCCTTGCATCATTTCGACGAGACGGGCGGATATCGTCAGACCCAACCCTGTTCCCCCGTATCTGCGAGTCAACGAGCCATCGGCTTGCGCGAAGGGTTCAAAGATCAATTCTCGCTTCTCGGGCGGGATGCCGATCCCGGTGTCACGGACCACAAAGTGCAATAACACGCCGTCCCCTTCGCGGTGTTCCGTCTCAACCCTCAACACCACCTCGCCCCTCTCCGTGAACTTGACGGCGTTGCTCAGCAGATTGGTAACGACCTGCCGCAGGCGGGTGGGATCGCCGACGACGGCTACCGGTACGTCAGGGTGGACGTCGCAGACCAGCTCGAGCCCCTTCTGGTGCGCCTCGACGGCGAAGGCTCTGGCCGTCTCGTCCAGGCTGTCGCGCAGGTTGAAGTCGATCAAGTCGAGGTCCAGCTTGCCAGCCTCGATCTTGGAGAAGTCAAGAATGTCATTGATGACCGTCAGCAGCGAATTGGCGGAGACCTTGACCATTTCCACGTATTCCCGCTGCTCGCGCGTAAGCGCCGTATCGAGCACGAGGTCGGTCATGCCCAGGATTCCGTTCATCGGCGTCCGGATTTCGTGGCTCATGTTGGCGAGGAACTGGCTCTTGGCCCGGTTCCCGGCTTCGGCGGCCTCTTTGGCCTTGATGAGATCGGCTTCGGCCTGTTTGCGCTGGGTGATGTCTCGGCCGATGCCCACCAGGCCAGCCACCTTCCCCTCGGCGTCGCGCAAGGGCACCTTGGTGCTCAGAAGCCAGGTTGGGTTGCCCGCCGCGTCTCTGCCTGGTTCTTCCCGATTGATCAACGGCTGACCCGAGCGCATGAGGGCCTGTTCATCCTTGTAATACGCGCCGGCGAGCTCTTCTGGGTAGGAGTCGAAGTCGGTCCTGCCCAAAAGCTCTTTGTCCGTCGCTCGGCCCATCAGGTGAGCGAGCGGGAGATTGGCGAGGAGAAAACGGCTTTCAGTATCCTTCACATAAATAAAATCCGGCGTATGGTCGATCAGCGTTCGTAAGAGATGGCGCTCATGCGCAAGGGACTCTTCGGCCTGCTTACGCCCGGTGATGTCGCGTCCCATGCCGACGAGCCCCACCGTGTTGCCCTGTCCGTCCCGCAAAGGCACTTCCGTCGTGAGCAGCCATCTGGTGTTGCCGGCCGCGTCTTGGGTCGATTCTTCGCGGTTGATCACGGGCAGGCCCGACCGCATCACCTCCCGTTCGTCTTCGGCGTATCGCGCCGCCACGTCCCTCGGGTAATAGTCGGAATCGGTCCTGCCCAGGAGCTCCTCCGCCCTCGCCGCGCCCATGCGGCGGGCAAGCGCGGTATTGGCGATCAGGAACCGGCCCTCGGCGTCCTTCACATAAATATAATCCGGGATGTTGTCAATGAGCGTGCGCAACAGATTGCGCTCGTGGGCAAGCGCCTCCTCGGTCCGCGTGTGCTCCTGAAGAAGCTGCTCGAGCCTTGTGGCTTGTTCGAGCGACGTGCGCTCGTAGACATCGAACAATTGCTGCAGAGCCGCAAGCTGACGCTTGACCCGCTGCAGTTCCTCGTCGGCGCTTTCTTTCATCTGTGTCACTCGGTCTGCGCGCAGCCTACAAATCAGATTTATCCCGTCATTGAACATAGCGGCGGGTTACCCTGTCACCAAACGACGCGCCGTCGCCAGGCCGCCTCTATGTCGGACCGCTAGTGTAGGGGCGGTATGATCGAGTAAAGACTCTGCCCAACCCGAAATGTAAGGTTTGGAGTTCAAACATGCCGCAACCTCAACCTGAGCTTTCTCATCGACGAACCGCAGACCGCGACTGCGCGGTCTGCGCTACCCCTTCTCTTCCAAGAACAACATGTGGGCCAGCAGGTCAATTTGCTTGTGTAGGATAGCGACATACGCCTTGAGATGTGAGCCCTCTGTCTCACCCATCTCGTTGAATTCGCGCTGGGCGTTCAGCAGCGCCGCTTTAGCTTGAGTCAAATAGTCTTGGATTTTGTTTGTCCTGTCCCTCGCCTTCAACAACGTCTCCGCTTTCGTCATTTTGGTAGCGCAGAACCTGGTTCTTTCAGGTCGGCTTTCTCGGGTGGTCATGGACCGCCGCTACAGAACGCCTCTACTGAGTATCATCGACAGAACAAGGAGCGGCCTTGAGCCCAGACTAGGGATTCTCGTCGGCCAGGGCTAGGGCGATACCCAGGAAATGCAATCGCGCTTGGGAGGAGAGGTCTCGAGGAGCGCTCGGCTTGGCGGCCGCGCCCAGCGCTTGCTGGATGCCGCTGACGTTCAGCCCGCCCTTGGGGAATAGTTTGCTGTAGCGGTCGAGGGTTTCGCGCGCCTTGTCAATCTGTCCGGTCTCGTAGTAAAGGGTCCCGAGGGCAGAATAACCGCTCTGCCACTCCGGCATCACGTCCACCGCTCGCTTAAGGTACTCTTCGGCCTTGGCGTTCTGCCCGTCGAGCACCGACAGTACTCCCATCCCCCAAAGGATTCTTCCCGAGTCCGGGATACGTTCGAGAGCGCGGCGGAGGGTTTGCCGCGACGCCTCCGTATCACCCGCGCGCAACTGGGCGAGCGCCAGGGAGAGATAGTATTGGTCGTTGTCCGGGCTCGCTTTGGTGGCCCGTTCAAAAATGCGGACGGCCTCGGCCGCGCGGCCGAGGTGCGCATCAACGTCGCCCAGCAGCGAGAGGTAGGCGTCGTCATTCTGAGCCTGCGCTGAGACTTGTTGCAGCATCTCGAGGGCGCGAGCGTAATCGTGGAGTTGAAAGTACGTCGCCGCCAAATTGTATCTGGCGTCGTCCGAGCCGGGGTCGGCCCCGAGGGCTGCCTGGAAATGTTGGATCGCCTCCGGATACATCCGGTAGCGCGCCAGCAGGACGCCCGCGCCCAGCATGGTCCGAGCATCGCCGCCGCTCAACTGGTCAAGCTTTTGGACCGCCTTGCGCGCGTCGTCCGCCTGGCCGAGCTTCAGGTGCGCTTCGGCGAGCAAATAAAGGTCGCGCGGATTTTCGGGATGCCGCTCAACTTGCTGGCGGAGCTCCCGAAGCTCGACTTCCGCTCTGTTGCTCTCGGGCAGGGCGCTGCGCTGGCTCAGATAATCGAACAAATGTTGAAAGGGATAAGGCCCGGACGACGGGTCCTTGGCCAGCGTCTCGAAGATCTTCATGTCCCGCTCGGCGGCTTCCTTCTGATGGAGAATGCGCTCGGCGGTGGCCAGTTTGTAATACGCCTCGGCAGGCTTGGGGCTCGTTCCGGCCGAGCGGCGGAGCAGCGGAATCGCCTCCTCAAATTTCTGCTGCGCCATTTTCACGCTGGCCAGCTCATAGAGCGCGTCATCAAAGTCAGGGGCCGCGCGCAGGGCTTCCGCCAGAAGCTTCTCCGCCTGCGCCTGGTCTCCCTGCTTGCTCGCGATGTATCCGAGATTGTACAGACAAGTCGGATTGCGCGGGTCCTTCTTCAGCCCTTCGTCGAGGTATTTCTTCGCTTCCTCGAACCGCCCCAGGTGCCGGTAACACAACCCCATGAAGGCGTAGGAGCGCGCCGAGGGGTCCAGCTTGATCAAAGTTTCAAACTCGCGCATGGCGGTCGGGACCTTGCCGACGGTGAAATAGCTTTCTCCGAGGGCCGCGTGGAGGTCGGCGCGCTGCGGAGCAAGCTTGACCCCCTCCTCGAGCACCTGGATGGCGTCCTCGAAGTAGGACTGCATCATGCTGAGGCGGCCCATGAGGAAAATGATGTCGGTGTTTTGCGGGGCCAGACGGCGCGCGCGCAACAGAAGTTCGAGCGCTTGAAGGGTCTTCCGCTGGTCGGCACAAACCTGAGCCAGCAGGTACAGGGTGTCAGGCGAGTCCGGCTTCAGGGCAAGCGCGCGCTCGAGCACGGTCTCGGCCTTGTCCAGGTGCTTCGTGCGCAGGTACGCCTGCCCGAGGTCGTGCAGGATCTCAAACGTGCGGGGCTCAAGAGCGTCTGCCAGCTCGAGCTCGCGGACGGCGGGCGCGTACTGCTTTTGCGACGCCAGCACGACCCCGAGTGAAAAGTGAAGACGAACGTCATTGGGGGCTCGGTTGGACAGCGTGTTGACGAGCTTGAGGGCCTCCGCTCTTCGGCCCGCTTCGAGATAAGCCTGGACCAGATTAAGCTGGGTGCTCGGGTCGGGAGGATTGACGCGGCCCAGGAAAACGATCGCCTCCTTGGGCTTGCGCTCGGCCAGGCGCACCAGTCCCATGTTGTAGTTTGCGGTTCGGTCGCGCGGATCGATGCCGAGAGTGCTTGCGAACTCCCGCTCCGCCCGGTCGAGCTTTTTTTGCGCCACGTAGCTGATGCCTAGATTGTTATGGGCCTCGGTCGAGCGGGGATTGAGTTCGAGGGCCTGGCGGAAGGCGGCCTCCGACTGGGCGTAGTCCTTTTGCTGCTCGTAAATGATCCCGAGCAGGTTCAGGCCCTCCGCGCTCCGCGGCTCGAGCTTCAGCCCTTCGCGAACTTCCTCGAGCGCTTGTTCCAAAGCTCCTTCGCGAAGCATTCTTTGAGCTTCCGCAAATTTTTCCTTTGCCGGAGCGGCCTTCAAGCCTGTGGCGCGCGCTGACGCTGACGGCGCGCGCTGGGGCGGGTCGAGCGACGCACGGGTTGCCCTCGACAGCGCGAACACAGCTGCAATCCACAGGACCGGGATAGACCGTCTCATTGACTCACTGACCACTTGCTGTAGCGGCGCTCTATGAGCGCCGAAGACGGCGGTCCCTTCCAGGGCAGGCTTCGACCGCCGCTACAGAAGAAGTCGTTAACCCTATCCTACGATCATCAATCCATCATCAATAATTTACAGCCTCTTGACATTGCCAGGGTGCAACGCTTGCCTGCCAGATGCTATCTTACCCAGTTGCGCAATGGTCTGGAAGGCAAAGGAAGGGCGTGTCCCCGCGCGGGGCACGTAGGTGGTTTCCGCGATTTTCAGTCAAGGGAGTCGAAGAAAATGAATAACATCATATCTCTTCTGACGGTTTGTCTAATGCTTGCCGGAACCTATTTGACCCAGGCATCGAAGCTGTTCGCAGGGGATGGCCCAGCGTCAGAGGGAGCAGTTGAACGCTCCAGCCAGGCGACCCGAGGCGCTCAGCCCTTGCTTGAGTCGGCAGGGGGCTCGGGCCACGATTCGGCCATCGCCTCACCGCCCAGCGCTGTTTCGCCCCCTAACGGATCACCCGGCTTGGCCGCGACGCTCGGCATCATGTTTGTTGACGGATCCACTTCCACCTTGCTGGTCGAGCGCGATGGGAGAAAGTATATCGTGGACCTGGTAGCTCGAAGCGTCCGCGAAGCGGAGCTGCCCGCTCGAGAGGCGGCGCGGAAGCCCCAGTCACAGTCAACCTTCGTTGCCGACCAGCCGGAGGGCGCGAGCGTCTTCAAACAGAAGTGCTCCACCTGCCACGGCCCCGACGGCAGAGGGCTCGCTACAGTCGGAACTCCGAACTTTACTGATCCGAAGGTACAGGCAAGCCTGACCGACGAAGAGATTGTTGAGACCATCAAGAACGGCAAGAAAGACACGCTGATGCCGGCCTGGGCAGGGAAGCTGTCCTACCAGCAGATTTCGGCAGTCGCGGGATATGTCCGGTCCCTTGGTTCCGGAAGTCAACCTCAGCAGGTGGCCGCGCCGGGAGGAGCGCGGAGTGCGCAATCCGGGATTTACGAGCCAGGCGACGACGTACTCATGACGCTGCCTACGGGCCGGCGCCTCGACCGGCACGGTTTCTACGTCAATTTCAGCCACCGTTTTGCCTATGACCCGGCCTTCTCGGGGACTGCGCGGGGCGGGGCGCTGGCCGGCCTGGACGGGTTTTCGCTCTCCTCCTTTGGATTCCGCTACGGGGTCACCCGCAAGCTTTCGGTCAGCATCTGGCGCTCGCCCACCTTTATAGCGCGGCCCATCCAGATGATGGCGGCGTACAACTTGATGGACGAGCACGACAAGTATCCCTTCAATGCTGCCGTGCGCGTTTCAATCGACGGGCAGAACGATTTTCGCCAGAACTTCGCCGAGAACCTCGAGGGCATATTCTCCCGAAGCCTCACCCGCCACGCGCAGATTTACTTCGTTCCCACCGTCTCTTTAAACGTCCGGCACTTGTTCTCGCCCAACTCCTTCGAGTCGCGCGATTTTCCCAATTTGCCGGGAACCAATACATTCTCGCTGGGCGTGGGGGGAGCCGTTGACATCCGGCCCACCGTAGCCCTCCTCGCGGAGGTGATCCCTACGCTTGTCAACGGGAACTGCCACCAGTCGGGTTGCGTGGACCTGGGTATCCATCGCCCGGCCTATGCTTTCGGCATTCAGAAAAAAATCTGGCGGCACTCCTTCACCTTCGGGTTCACGAACGGCCCCGCGACCACTGTGTCTCAGCGCTCCGCCACGCGAGCCGCCTTCGTGAACGACCCGACGGCCGACACGCCGAACGGCCTGTTCATCGGATTTGATCTGACGCGCCAGGTCTACTAGGCGCGGCATGGTCTGTAGCGGCGGGCTGCGACCGCCGAACGGCGCTCATAGAGCGCCGCTACAGGGAAACCAACCCACTACAGCAGTTTCGATTGACAATGTTTTTGCAACGTGACCATAATGCCGTGGCAATCGTTTGGGGAGCGTGGTTCTAGTTTAGTCTGGCATGCATCCCAAATCGTCATCCTGAGGAGCCGAAGGCGACGAAGGATCTTTGTATTTGCTTGATTCCACAAATGCCGGGATTCTTTGCTGCGTTCAGAATGACAGGCCACAATGGTCGACCGGCTTCGACCCTTCTGACCTCGAACTCCCATGGTCGACGTCCTTTTAACCCATTCCTATCACCTGTACTACGACCGCAAGCAGGTGCGCAAGATGCAGCCGTACCCGCCGCTGGGGACGCTGTACGCGGCGGCCCTGCTCCGGCAGCAAGGTTTCTCGGTGGCGCTCTTCGACACGATGCTGGAGGACCCCGAAAGCGGGTTCCCGGCCGCTCTCGCGCGTCACCGGCCGCGCGTGGTCGCCATCTACGAGGATAATTTCAATTTCCTTGCCAAAATGTGCCTCAGCCGCATGCGGCAGGTCGCCTACGGAATGCTCGACGCCGCGCGAGCGGCGGGCGCGACCGTGGTCGTCAACGGCCCTGACCCTTCAGACCACGTCGAGGAATACCTCCGGCGCGGGTTCGATTTCGTGCTGCTGGGCGAGGCCGAATGGACTATCGCGGAGCTGGTGGAGTCCTTGCTCAGGGGCCCCGCGCGGGATCCGGTCAATGTTGCCGGCCTCGCTTTTCTGAGGCGCGGGTCGGGAGAAGTCTTTCGGACGCCCTCTCGGCCGCTGCTCCGCGACCTTGACGCACTTCCCTTTCCCGCGCGCGACTTGATGGACTATCGAGCTTACCGCGACGCCTGGAAATCCAGGCACGGATTTTTTTCCCTGAACATCGTGGCCAGCCGAGGATGCCCCTACCGGTGCAACTGGTGCGCCCGTCCGATCTATGGGGACTCGTTTCACATCCGCTCCGCCGAGAGCGTCGCCGAGGAGATGCGGGAACTCAAAGATATTTTCAGCGCGGAGCACCTCTGGTTTGCGGACGACCTCTTCGGCATCAAGCCGCGCTGGGTGCTGGAGCTTGCCGATGCGGTCGAGCGGCGCGCGGCAGCGCTTCCTTTCAAGATGCAGTCGCGCGTCAACCTGATGAGCGAGGAGACCGCCGGCGCGCTCAAACGCGCGGGTTGCACCGAGGTCTGGATGGGGGTCGAATCGGGCTCGCAGAAAATCCTCGACGCGATGGACAAGGGCACGCGCGTCGAGCAGGTCCCGATGGCCCGGGAAAATCTCCGGCGCCAAGGCGTCCGCGCCTGCTTCTTTCTGCAATTCGGCTTCCCGGGCGAGACCTGGGAACACATTCAGAAGACGATCCAACTGGTCCGTCAGACGCGACCGGATGACATCGGAGTTTCCGTTTCCTACCCCCTTCCGGGCACCAAGTTCTACGAGCGGGTCCGGGAGGAGCTGGGAGCAAAGACGCAATGGGTGGATTCTGACGACCTCTCCATGATGTTCCGGGGCGCCTACACCGATCAGTTTTATCGGGCGCTGCACGACGCCCTACACGCTGAGGTTGAAACCTGGAGCCCGCCCTCCGGCGACCGGCTGCGCGGGCCCGACATCGCGGTGGAGAAGTCAGCGTCCGCGACGCGCGTGAGAGACCTATGGGCGAGGGTGAGCCGGCTGGAGAAGACTTGCCGCAATCCGGAGCCAACGCTCTCCTCCGCGGCGGTGTGAGAATACGGGAGTCAGAAGTCAGAAGTTAGAAGTCAGGAGTGAGAAGTCAGAAGCTTACGTCATTCTGTTACGGGATTATGCACTTGACTCAAAGGATCGGGGACTACCCCTCACGCCCGGCCCCTCCCGCAAGGGGAGAGGGGAGCTAGTGCAAAACCCGATGAATTTCTTTGCGCCTTGGCGTCTTTGCGTGAGGATTTGTGTCAAGTGTTTAATCTCGATTAATTATATGAGTGAGAAGAAGTGGCTACGCCAAGCGGGCATCCTTGTAACCGCCACACTGGTCATTTGTTTTTCAGGATGCACCGCCAATAAGAAGCCATCAAAGGTGGAAGCCACGCTGGCCAACATGGCTAAAGATGTGGTGATCCCCATCGAGGCGGAGAACAAGAAAAATCCCCTACCCGGAAGTGAGCAGGCTATGAAAGAAGGGCGGGAGCTTTACCTGCAGGCGTGCGCGACCTGCCACGGGACAGACGGCCACAGCCGAACCAGTCTGGGTCGCGGCATGTACCCGCCCGCCATGGATCTGACATCTCCTCACGTCCAACACTGGAACGACGCCGAGCTATTCTGGATCATCCAGAACGGCGTGCGTCTGACGGGCATGCCCTCCTGGAAGCTGAGCCTAACTGAGGCGGACACGTGGAAGCTCGTTCACTTCATCCACGGTCTGCCACGCCTCGATGTCCTGGCTGCGTCCGGCGGGATTGCTCAAGAAGCGTCGGCACAATCCGGGAAATCCCAGGAGGAGCTGGTCCGGTATGGCGAGATCCTTTACCGGCAGGAAGGCTGCTTCATGTGCCATCAGTTGAAACGCGAAGGCGGGAAGGTGGGGCCCGACTTGACCGTGGAGGGATCTCGCGGGCGCACGGACGAATGGCTGATCGGCCACTTCAAAGACCCTTCTGCCTACACTCCTGGCTCCGCCATGCCGCCTTTCAAGAACTTAACCGCTGAACAGTTGAAAGCGCTGACGGCATTTCTCCAGAGCCAAAGGGACAGCAAAACCATCCACGGAGGGCTTATTCTGACTTCTGACTTCTGACTTCTGGCTTCTAACTTCTATGGACCTGCTGCTCACCCACGGCTACTTCCTCTACGAGGACCCCAAGGAACTTCAGGTGATGAAGCCCTATGTTCCTCTGGGAATCCTCTACATCGCCTCGCACCTGCGCGCCAAGGGCGTTGCCGTGGAGGTCTTCGACACCACGTTTTCCCGGCGCGAGGAGCTTTTCGAGCTGCTGCGCTCGAACCCGCCGGCGGTGCTCGGCGTGTACGGGAACCTGATGACGCGGCCGAACGTCGTCGAAATCCTGCGCGCCGCGAAAGACGCGGGATGGAAAACCGTCGCCGGCGGGCCGGAGCCCGGGGCCTACATCGAGGAATACCTGGAAGCCGGAGCGGACGTCGTAGTGATCGGCGAGGGCGAAGTCACCGTAGAGGAGCTGCTGGCGGCGCTCAAGGCCGGTCGAATCGGGTCCGTCGAGTCGAGGCAGGCGCTCGCACGCGTCAACGGGATCGCTTTCCTCGGTGAGGACGGCTCGATTCACCGGACGCCGGCGCGCGCCCAAATCCCCGATCTCGACCGGCAGCCCTGGCCGCTGCGCGAGGCCGTCGATATCCCTCGCTATATTCAGGTCTGGCGCGAGCATCACGGCATGGGCTCGGTCTCGCTGATCACGGCGCGCGGCTGCCCCTACCATTGCCGCTGGTGCAGCCACGAAGTCTTCGGCAAGACGCACCGCCGCCGGAAGCCAAGCTCTGTCGTGGATGAGCTCGAGTGGCTCATGAACCGCTACCGGTCTGACATGGCCTGGATGGCTGACGACGTCTTCACCATCCATCATGGCTGGCTCTTTGAGTACGCCGCCGAGATGAAACGCCGCGGGCTGAGATTGCCTTTCGAATGCATCTCTCGCGCCGACCGGCTCAACGCCCGGGTCATGGACACGCTCGCCGAGCTCGGTTGCTTCCGCCTGTGGATCGGCTCGGAGAGCGGCTCGCAGCGCGTGCTCGACGCCATGCAGCGAGGCGTGACGGTCGAACAGGTCCGCGCGGCGACCGCGCTGGCGAAGTCCAGGGGGATCAAAGCCGGGATGTTTTTGATGTGGGGCTACCAGGGCGAGGAGGTGGAGGATATCGAAGCCACGGTCGAGCACGTGAAGCTTGCAAACCCCGATGTATTCTTCACCACAGTGGCTTATCCCATCAAGGGCACGCCCTACTTCGACGAGGTTTCGTCGCGGGTCGTGAGCCTGAAGTCCTGGGCGGACGGCTCGGACCGCGACTACCGGATTCGCGGCCGCCACTCCCGGCGCTTCTACCAGTACGCCGATCAGCTCCTCCGCTCGGAGGTTGAGCTCAGCCGCATGGGAAACGGCGCGGGCCGTGATCCGGACTCAAATCTTGCGGCGGCTGAGCTCCGGGAACAAATCGCGCAAGCCCGCAGCGGACTGCGCGCTTCCTTCGCGGAGGTCGAGGCCTAATTCTATGGGACGCGCTGCCTATAGCGAGTCGGGACTTGCGAGGGAGTCGCGTTTGCCCCCTGGTCCCCGGCCCCTGGTCCCTGGCCCCATCCAGCCGGCCTTCGACGCGCTGGCGGAAACTTACAACGAGACCTTCACGCGAACCCTGATCGGCCGCGCCCAGCGCGACGCAGTCTGGCGCGAGCTGGACCGCGTCTTTCGCCCCGGCCAGCGCATCTGCGAAATCAACTGCGGCACAGGCGTTGACGCGGTTTACCTTGCCGCGCGCGGCGTCCAAGTCCTGGCGTGCGATTCGTCCCCGCGCATGATCGAGGTGGCTCGTAAGCGGCTGGCCGACACTGGGTCCGCGCTTCGGGCCCCAGTCCATTTCGAGGTTCTGGCAACGGAAGAGATTGGAACGCTTCACGCGCCCGGCTCGCCGTCGCCATTTGACGGCGCTCTCTCGAACTTCGCCGGCTTGAACTGCGTCGAGGACCTCTCTCAGGTGGCGCACGACTTGGCGCGGCTTTTGAGATCTGGCGCGCCCGCCGTGCTGTGCTTTTTCGGGCCTCTCTGCGCCTGGGAAATTCTGTGGCACCTCGCCCACGGGAATCCGCGCAAGGCTTTCCGGCGGCTGCGCTCGGGTGGCGACCTGGCCGAACTCGCAGAGGGCGCGACCGTGCGAGTGCGCTATCCTAGCGTGCGAGCTCTAGCTCGTATCTTCGCGCCCTATTTCGTGTTGAAGAGATGGAAGGGAGTCGGCGTAGCCGTGCCGCCCACCTACCTGGAACCCCTCGCCCAGCGGCTTCCAAAAGTCCTGCGGGCACTGGCTGGCGTTGACCGATGGCTGGAAGACCGCCCTGTCGCGCGCGGCATGGCCGATCACGTCTTGCTGGAATTCGAGCGCAGGGACTGACCGCTGCCGGCCTGGGGCCGGGCAACCCTCAAGGCCCTGAGCGGCTGGGGTTATTGGCTGGGAGTTTACGCGCTGCCGCTGGAGTTGAAACTCGCGCAGCGAGTCGTCAACCTGCGCACGCCCAAGGTGGAGAGCCTGTGAACCTTCGCGAGGCCGAGACGCAGGTTACGTTGTCGGCTGCCCGCGCGCTTGGCGCGGCTGGAAACGAGATTAGAAACTTGGGTCGCGCCGAGACCGTGGCCCGACGTGTTTCCGCGCTGGAGGGCTACGAGCTCTGGGCGCCGACTTACGACAGCCATCCGAACCCGCTGCTCGGCCTCGAGGAACGGAAGCTGAAACCCCTGCTGCCTGACTTGAGACAAAAGGTCGCGCTCGATGTGGCCTGTGGGACCGGCCGCTGGCTGGAAAGACTCCTGGGCCTGGGTGCGAGCCTAGGCGTCGGCATCGACTTCTCCCCCGCCATGCTCGCGGCCGCGCGGGCCAAGGCCGTGCTCGCAGGGAGACTCGTAAGAGGCGACTGCCTCTCGCTTCCGTTCGCGTCGCGGTCCGCCGATCTTCTGGTCTGCTCCCTGGCCGTAGGCCACCTCCGCGACCTCCCGACTTTCGCGCGCGAGCTGGCGCGAGTGGCGAGGCCGCAGGCAGACCTCTATGTGACGGACCTTCATCCCGCAAGTTACGCCAGGGGGTGGCGGACCGGCTTCCGCCATCAGGGTGAAGAGCTGGAAATCGTTACAATTTCCCTGCCCGCCGGGCAAATCACGGCGACGTTCGCTTCCGAGGGCTTTGAAGCTGTGGAACTCCTTGAGGCGCACCTGGGCGAGCCGGAGAGGACGATCTTCGTTCAAAGAGGAAAGGAGCATCTCTTCGGCGCCGCCTCGAGCGTACCCGCCCTTCTGATCTGCCATTTCAGGCAGGCTGGCGCGATGACCGGCGCATGAGTGGAACGATGAGCAGTTCGAGCGCAATCCCGGCGTCCGACGTAGTCCGCGAACTTGGGGCGCATCCGCACCGCATCCGGGCGCTGCCGGTCCTGGTGCTGTTTCCCCACAATCGCTGCAATTGCCGCTGCGTGATGTGCGACATCTGGCGGATCCGGCAGGGGCGCGAAATCACCGCGCGTGACCTCGAGCCGCACCTCGAATCGATACGCGCGCTCGGCGTCCGCTGGGTGGTGTTCTCGGGCGGCGAGCCGCAGATGCACACGGACCTCCCGGCGCTCAGCCGTGCGCTTCGCGCCGAGGGCATCCGCCTTACACTCCTCACTGCCGGATTACTGCTCGAGCCCCAAGCCCGCTCCGTGGCCGACACAATCGACGACGTCATCGTCTCACTCGACGGACCGCCCGAAATCCACGACCGGATTCGCCGCGTCCCGGGAGCGTTTGACCGCCTGGCTCGCGGGGTGGACGCGGTTCGCAAGCTGCGCCCGGAGATGGTGGTCCGCGGCCGCTCGACGGTGCAGAAGGCTAATTACCGATACCTTCGCGAGACCGCGCAGAGCGCCAAGCAGATTGGACTGAATTCTATTTCATTTCTCGCCGTCGATGTCACCTCCCGGGCGTTTAACCGGCCGGATGGCTGGACGCCGGAAGCGCAGAGCGGCGTGGCTCTCAACACCGAGGAAGTGCGCGAGCTCGAAGCCGAGGTCGAGGCGCTCATTCGCGAGCGCTCCCAGGACCTCGCGACGGGTTACGTCGTCGAAAGCGTGGAGAAACTGCGGCGCATCGTGCGCCACTTCCGTGCGCATTTGGGTCAACTCGCCCCCGTGGCGCCACGCTGCAACGCGCCTTGGGTCTCCGCCGTGGTCGAAGCCGACGGGACCGTGCGCCCGTGTTTCTTCCATCGCGCGCTCGGCAACATCCGGGAGAAGCCCCTTCTCGCCATCCTGAACAGCGAGCAGGCCCTCAATTTCCGGGAGCGGCTCGACATCGCCAGCGACCCCATCTGCCGGCGATGCGTGTGCTCGCTCTATCTCTCGCCGCAGGACGTTCTGTAGCGGCGGTCTATGACGCCGGTATTGATTCCTAAACATTTTCGGCGCTCATAGAGCGCCGCTGCAAGCAAACCGCTTGGCCAAGAATTCCCGAGCGACGATAAGGCCCTGGGAGAGACACGAAAGGTCGCGGTAGACTATCCATTGGGTTCGCGGTCGACTCTCGGAGTTGAAGGTTAGCTGTTGTGGCGAAGAGACCCGAAGCGCAATGGCCGCTCGATCTGTCGCGTCGCAGCTTCTTGGCTTGGTGCGCCTCCTCGGCTGCGCTGGTTCCGACGCGCCTCCGCGCGGCCCCTTTTGCGTTGCTTCCGTCGTCGGGGACCGGCGCTGAGAATGCGTTCGCCGATTACCGCCTGACTCCCCACTACCGCGCGCAGCCCCGGCTGCAGGAGATCTTGCGCAAGACAGACCCCGGGCTCGACGTCTTCCCGACGGAAAAACTCCACGACGAGATCGAAGCCATTTTGGACAGATGGAAAACCGGCTTAGCGCAGGCGGACCCTCGCGCCATCGGCGATTCGCTCTCACCGGACTTCGTAGCATCTCTGCTTCGCTCCTCGGACGAACAACGCGTGCGGTCGGAATACGGCCTCGAAATCTGGCGAAGCAACTCCCTCGGACCTCCCGCGCTCGGCCGCGAGGCATTTCTCAAAGAGCTGGAGGCTTTCTTCGAACCGTCCTGGAAGCTCGCGACCGCCGAACTCAAGATTACCGGCATCGCCGTCGACGCTCAGCCTCCCGGCATTCACACGCGCATCCGCTACGACCTAGTCGGCGCCGGGTCTGAAAATTACCGGCAGCAGCGGGTAGGTTGGTGGGAGCTCGAGTGGGAGCGTGACTCGGGGGGTGAGTTACGAGTCCGAAAATGGGAAGCACGGGGCGAGACCCGGAGCCGCACGTCGGGACCGATGTTCGTGGACGTCACTCCGGCGGCGCTCGCCGGCAACCCGTCCTACCGGGAGCAGATGCTGCGCGGGACAGACTACTGGCGGACGGTCCTTGACGCCGCGTGCGGAGTGGACGTCTACGGCAATTATGGCGTGGCCGTCGGAGACGTCGACAACGACGGGTTTGACGACCTCTACGTCTGCCAGCCGTCGGGCCTTCCCAACCGGCTTTACCGGAACCGCGGCGATGGCACGTTCGAGGACGTCACCGAAGCGTCCGGTGTTGGTGTTCTGAGCAGCAGCCCGAGCGCGTTGTTCGCCGACGTGGACAACGACGGCCAACAGGACCTTGTTGTTGTAACCGACGGAGGACCGCTCCTTTTCCTGAACCAGGGGAACGGTAAGTTGCGCCTGAAACCGAAGGCCTTCCAGTTCGCCCAGGAACCGCAGGGAACCTTTACCGGGGGCGCCCTCGCCGACTACGACCGCGACGGCCGGCTCGACGTCTACTTTTGCCTTTACGGCTATTACCGCGGACTCGACCGCTACCGATATCCGACGCCGTATTACGACGCCCAGAACGGCCCGCCCAATTTCTTGTTCCACAACAACGGCGACGGCGCCTTCGCCGACGTCACCGCCCAGACGGGCCTCAACCAGAAAAACGACCGTTTCAGCTTTGCCTGCGGATGGACAGACTACAACGACGACGGCTGGCCCGACCTCTACGTGGCCAACGATTTTGGAAGGAAAAACCTCTATCGCAACAACGGTGACGGCACTTTCACCGACGTTGCCGGGGAAGCCGGGGTTGAAGATTTCGGCGCCGGCATGAGCGTCTGCTGGTTCGACTACGACAACGATGGGAACCAGGACCTGTACGTCGCGGACATGTGGTCGCCCGCCGGCGAGCGCGTCGCTATGCAGGAGCTGTTCATGAAGGACGCGCCCGAGAGCGTCCGCGCGCTCTTCCGCAAGCACGCCCGGGGCAACTCCCTTTTCCGCAATCAAGGCGCGGGAAAGTTTGAAGACCAGAGCGCCCGCGCGGGAGTCGAAGCCGGCCGGTGGGCGTGGGCGAGCGATGCCTGGGACTTCGACCACGATGGTTTCGCCGACCTCTACATTGCGAACGGCATGATCTCGGGCCCGAAGGTTTACGAGCTCTCGAGCTTTTTCTGGCGCCAGGTGGTGTCGCGCTCTCCGCTCCGGGCCGAGCCCGCGCCAGACTATGCTCAGGCGTGGAATGCCATCAACGAGCTCATCCGCGCTGACGGCGCCTGGAGCGGCTACGAGAGAAACATCTTCTACGTCAACAATCACGACGGGACCTTTTCCGACGCGTCCGGAGCGCTGGGGCTTGATTTCATGGATGACAGCCGCGCGTTTGCGCTCTCCGACTTCGACCACGACGGCCGGCTGGAGGTCTTCCTTAAAAATCGCACCGGACCTCAGCTCCGGATTCTGCGCAACGAAACGGCAACCGTGGGAAGCGCAGTAGCATTCCGGCTGCGCGGACAGAAGAGCAACCGCGACGCCATCGGAGCGGCCATCACGGTCGAAGCGGGGAGCGCAGGCGCGTCGCCGGCGTCGAACGGGCCGCCACGCCAGGTGAAATTCGTTCAGGCGGGCTCAGGATTCCTTTCCCAGCACACAAAGGAGGTATTCTTCGGCATGGGCGAGAGCCAGGGGCCCGCGCGAGCCACCGTGCGCTGGCCGAGCGGGCTGGTCCAGACGTTCGACAACGTCCCTGTGGGTCATCGAGTGGAGATCGAAGAGGGCTACGAGCAGTTCCGCGTCCGTCCGTTCGCTTCCCGCGACCGGTCTTCGCCGGCTATCCTGGCGCCGAGTATTCTGGCGCCGAGTATTCTGGCAAATGTTGCGCTCCCGGAACAGGATGGTGCGCCCCTCCCGTCTGCGTCGGGAACCTGGCTGATCGACTCGCTCGTCGCGCCGGATTTCTCGCTGCCCGATCTCGCGGGGCGGGTGCACGCGCTCTCGATCTTTCGCGGTCATCCGGTGCTGCTACACCTCTGGACCTTATCCTCTCCGGTCTCCCAAAAGGAGCTGCCTCTTTATGAGCGCCACCGGTCCCGCTGGGCTCGTCATGGACTTCCGCTCGTCGCGGTTAACGTCGACGGCAGCGGAGAAGCGGAGAAGGTTCGGAAGTTCGCGCAGGAGAATAGGCTCTCCTTCCTGATTCTGGTGGCCACCGATGACATGGCAGGAAGCTATAACGTGCTCTATCGCTACCTGTTCGACCGCCACCGCGACCTCTCGCTTCCCACGTCGTTTCTGATCGACGAGAAGGGATTTATCGCTAAGGTCTACCAGGAACCGCTCGATCCTGAAAAGGTCGTCGCGGATGCGGCGGCTATTCCGCAGACCCAGGCCGAGCGCGTCAGCAAAGCGCTGCCGTTCGAGGGGATGCTCTACGGGGCAAGTTTCAGCCGCAACCTTTTTTCCTACGGTGCGGAGCTTGTGGAGCGGGGGTATCTCGACCAGGCGGAGGAGGCGTTCAAGCTCGCCGTGAGCCGGGACCTGGATTCCGCCGAGGCCCGCTACAACCTTGGGACGCTTTACCTGCGGAGAAGAATGTGGGAGCAGGCCCGCGACGAGCTGCGCCGCGCGAGCGAGCTCAAGCCGGACTACCTGGTCATCCTGAACAATCTTGGGGTGCTCGCTGCGCAGCAGGGCCGGTTCGATGAAGCCCTTGTCGATTTCGAGGAGGTCATTCGCGCGGACCCGAAGAATACCCTGGCGCTCGGGAACCTGGGCGACCTGTACCGGCAGCAGCGCCGCCTGGCGGACGCCCAGCAGGTCTTGGAGCGGGCGGTTGAGATCAACCCCAGGGACCCGGGGCTCAACTACAGCCTCGGGATGGTCTTCGCGCAAAAGGAAGAAAGCGACAGCGCGCGCGAGTATCTGGAGAAGGCCGTGAGGCTGCGCCCGGACTATCCCGAGGCCCTCAACAACCTCGGCGTGCTCCATCTCCGCTTGCGTCATCTGGACGCAGCCGCCAAGGACTTCGAGCAGTGTATTCGCGCCGCCCCGGCGTTTGACGAGCCGTACCTTAATCTCGCCAGGGTCTACTACCTGTCGGGCCGGAGGCAGGACGCGGTCCAGACTTTACGCCAGCTTCTCGAGCGGCAACCCGATAACGCCAAGGCGCGCCCGCTGCTCGATCGGCTGACGCAGCAGCCGTGATGAGCAGCACCAGATTAACAGGATGCTGCAAACTGGCTTCCAGCCAAGTCGCTGAAAAACCCGTCGCAAATGTCATTCCGAGGAGCCGCAGGCGACGAGGAATCTCGCAGTGCATAATTTCAGAGCGAGATTCTTCGCTCCGCTCAGAATGACATGTGAGAAGCCGGCGATCAGGGCTCCAGATCAAACTCTATCTCGATGGTCGTCACCACCTCGACGGGCTCGCCGTTGAGCAGTGTGGGCTGGTAGCGCCATTGCTTCACCGCGTCCAGCGCGGCCTTGGCCAAGTCAGGATCGGGTGACTTGAGCACCTTGAGACTGAGAGGCTCGCCTTCCTTCGAGATGACGCCTTCGAGCAAGACGCGTCCCTGAATGCCCTTTTCGCGGAGATTCTCAGGGTACTCGGGTTTGGGCTGGAAGATCAGCTTGGCCGCTTCTACCTGACCGCCCACTCGAATTCGCTTGGGACCTGGCTC